>JAGBQU010000211.1 GCA_017632755.1 Lachnospiraceae bacterium | reverse complement strand
TCTTGCCTTCCCCTTTGTGGTATGAGTTGGCACGGATCGTGTCACCGCTTTCCACGATACAGTTCTCTATGTATGTGTTATCTCCGATATACACATCATTCAGAATGATCGAATTCTTGATGGCGCAATTATTTCCAATGAATGCCTTCTTAAAGATGATGGAGTTCTCAACCACTCCGTTGACGATCGTGCCACTGGCGATCAGACTGTTCTTTACCTTGGCTCCGACATTGTACTTAGCCGGCGGAAGGTCATCCTCCTTGGAGTAGATATCCGGATATTGCCTGAAGAAATAATCCCGCACTTCCGGCTTTAAGAAGTCCATATTGGTGCGGAAATAATCCTCCACCGTTGCGATATTGCTCCAGTAATCTTTGATCTTATATCCGTAGATCCGCTTAAAGTTCTTATATCTGATCAAAACGTCCTTGACGAAATCGTAGAGACCTTCCTCTGCACACTTTTCAAGCAGCTCGATGAGCTGTCTTCTCCTGACTACATAGATCCCGCAGGAGACCGTGTTTGATTTGGCCACGATCGGCTTTTCCTCAAACTCCTCGATCCGGCACTCCTCGTTCATCTTCATCGTGCCGTAGCGCTCCACATTCATTCCCTGCGGCATATCCTTGCACACAACGGTTATATCCGCTTTTTTCGCGATGTGGTACTCGAGTACTTTATTAAAGTCCATCTTGTACACGCCATCACCGGAAGCGATGACAACATACGGTTCGTGACTCTCCTTCAAAAAGGAGATGTTCTGATAGAGGGCATCCGCCGTTCCGCGATACCAGTAGCTGTTCTCACTCGTCACAGCGGGGGTGAATACGAAAAGTCCACCCTGCTTTCTACCGAAATCCCACCATTTGGAGGAACTTAAGTGTGTGTTCAGACTGCTGGCATTGTATTGTGTACAAACCCCCACCTTCTGAATATGGGAGTTGGACATGTTGCTCAGTGAAAAATCGATGCTGCGGTAGCTGCCCGCGATCGGCATTGCCGCAATGGCACGCTTTTGTGACAGTTCCTGCATACGATGGTTGTTTCCGCCTGCTAAAATGATTCCGATTGCTCTCATGCTTCATCACCTACCTTCATTAAAGTTCTGCCGCTGGGAAGGTAATGATCCTGATAATCTTCCTCCTTTGTATCGCCAAAGATAACGGTATTTCTACCGACAGAGATATTTGACGGTACAATGGATCTCTCACCCACAGTCACCAGTCCGTTGTTGTAAATGTGAGGATCGGTCTCATTTTCTATCTCCTCGCCGATGCCGAGTTTGACATTATCCCCGATCTCCACATTCTCGGCGATGATGCCCTTGTTGATCTCGCCGTACTTTCCAATGATGGTGTCGTTCATGATGATGGAATCCCGCACAACGGTTCCCTCCCCGATGATGACACCGCATCCGATCACGGAATTGTACACCTTTCCGTAAATCTCCGAGCCTTCGCCGATGATACTCTTTTCCACCTCGGCTGACTCTGCGATATACTGAGGCGGGAGTCTGTCGTTCTTGGTATAGATCTTCCAGTACTCTTCATAGAGATTGAACTCCGGTACCAGATCGATCAACTCCATGTTTGCCTCCCAGTAGGAATGAAGTGTTCCGACATCCTTCCAGTAACCGTTGTACTCGTAAGCAAAGATCGGTGAACCGTTCTCATGACAATACGGGATGACATGCTTTCCGAAATCCAGCGCAGGCTGGTTTGCATTTTTGATCAATGCCGCCTTGAGCGTCGACCAGTTAAATATGTAGATACCCATCGAAGCGAGATTGCTTCTGGGGTGCTCCGGTTTTTCCTCAAACTCTTTGATCTGCCGGTTCTCATCCGTGATCAGGATACCAAAGCGCTTGGCTTCCTCCATCGGAACGGGCATTGCGGCAAGCGTTACCTCAGCCCCTTTCGATTTGTGATACTCCAGCATAACCTCATAATCCATCTTGTAGATATGGTCACCCGATAAAATAAGTACATACTCGGGATTAAAACTCTCCATATAATCGATGTTCTGATAGATCGCATTCGCCGTTCCGGTATACCACTCACTGTTCGTGCTCCTTTCATACGGAGGCAACACCGTCACTCCGCCGATGTTACGATCCAGATCCCACGGAATACCGATCCCGATGTGCGTATTGAGCCTGAGCGGCTGATACTGCGTAAGCACACCGACTGTGTCCACTGCCGAATTGATACAATTGCTGAGCGGAAAGTCAATAATACGGTATTTCCCACCAAACGCGACCGCAGGTTTTGCAACCTTTTTCGTCAATACACCAAGTCTGCTGCCTTGACCGCCTGCCAACAACATGGCAATCATTTCCTTTTTAATCATGTCATCACCTCTCACTTGTGTAATAAAAAATCTGTAGTCGGACTCCGCATATACATTTTTTTGCGATCAGCGCGCAAGTGTTTTATGCGATTTCCATAAAGGTAGCTTGATTATAGCATATTTTTTTTGTAAAGTGAACAACATTTGTGTTAAAAAATTGCTCATTTTCCAATAAAAATGCGTATAATCACCAATTTTACTATAAAACTGTTTGTTTTTTGTCTGAGTTGCACATAATTTTCCCTCTTTCACAAAAAAATTCTTTTCACTCATTCCCGCCCGCCTGCTTCTATATAAGAAAAGTTGGATTTTTTTTTACAACTGGGATATACTATAAGAAAAAATTGTATTTAGGAGAGCGCTATGTACAAAATAGATTTTCATAATCCCATTCATGTCCACTTTATCGGTATCGGCGGCATCAGCATGAGCGGACTTGCCGAGATCCTGGCACAGGAGAAATTTACGATCAGCGGTTCCGACTCGCACCGTTCTGAGCTCACGGATACCCTGGAGGGACATGGTATACAAATAATGTATGGACAGCGGAGCGAAAATATTACCTCCGATATCGATCTGGTCGTCTACACGGCTGCGATCCATGATGACAACCCTGAGCTTTCTGCCGCACGCAGTCAGAACATCCCGACGATGACGCGCGCCGAGCTGCTCGGACAGATCATGAAAAACTATCCGACGGCAATCGCGGTGAGCGGAACCCACGGCAAGACGACAACAACCTCGATGATCTCCGAGATTCTGCTTCGGGCGGATCTGGATCCCACGATCAGCGTAGGCGGCATCTTAAAATCCATCGGCGGCAACATCCGCATCGGCCGTTCCCCCTACTTTGTCACGGAAGCCTGTGAATATACCAACAGCTTTTTGAGCTTTTTCCCCAGCATCGGCATCATCCTCAATGTGGAGGAGGATCACCTGGACTTTTTTAAGGATATCGACGACATCCGCCACTCTTTCCACGAATTTGCCGCTCTGCTTCCCTCAGACGGAACACTGATCATAAACAGCGATATACCCGGAGTGGAAAGCATCACAGACGGTCTGACGTGTAACATCATCACCTTCGGATCTAAGTCCGGATCCGACTACTATGCCGAGGACATTACATATGACGAGTTTGCAAGGCCGACCTTTACCCTGTGCCACGGACAGGAAAAGGAGACCTTCACACTGGGCGTAACGGGAGAACACAATGTATACAATGCCCTTTCCGTTATCGCGCTCTGTGATCTGCTCGGCGTAGAACGCATGTATAGCAGGGAAGGGCTCTCCCGTTTTACCGGAACCGACAGACGTTTTGAATGTAAAGGAAGCATCGGGGGCGTGAACATACTCGACGACTATGCGCACCACCCGACCGAGATCCGTGCGACACTGCGGGCCGCAGCCAACTACCCGCACGATCGTCTCGTCTGCGTATTTCAGCCGCATACCTACACAAGAACCAAATCCTTTTTGGACGACTTTGCGGATGCACTGTCGCTTGCCGATGTGATCGTTCTTCCCGACATCTATGCCGCCAGAGAGACGGATACGCTCGGCATCAGCTCACGCACGCTGCAGGAAAAGATCATCGCACTCGGCAAACCCTGCTACTATTTTCCAAGCTTTGACGAGATCGAAAATTTTTTATTGCAAAATTGCAAAAAAAATGATCTGTTGATAACTATGGGTGCCGGAGATGTAGTAAAAATCGGGGAAAGGCTGCTCGGACACTGAGTTATCCACCTTTTCCACAGATCATGGGACATCTTTCCCATTGTGGAAAGATTTGCTGCTCGGTTTACATAAAATCTCAAACCCGACAACCTCTTAACGACTGGTATCCACAGGCGTTTTATCGGATACAAGGGACAATATGTCACCCTTTTATCCACATTTTCCACAACAGAATCAAGCAATGTATGCACAAAACGAAAGGGCCTGTGTGGACGCCCTTTCGTTTGCTTTTTTTTGAGAGTGTGGTATAATCGGTTTTGCTTTAAAGATTATTGGGAAACAGGTGATATTAACATGGCTAGTCTGAACCTTTACAGCGACAGCTATCTTGACGCCACTGTCATATCAAATCGTTTTTTTGACGATTATATGAAGGACGCAAACGATGCACAGCTAAAGGTATACTTATATTTATTACGTATCATGAGCGCCGGACGGACGACAAGCATCTCCGAGATCGCCGACAAGTTCAACCACACGGAAAAAGATGTGATACGTGCACTGAAATATTGGGAGAAAGTCAATCTTCTCACGCTCGATTACGATGAACAGCGCAACATTATCGGAATACATCTGCAGGATCTGCGCAAACCCGCAACGACCAGTGCCGGTGCCACGATCGTACCCATCCAGCCCAAGCTCTACTCTGTCAAACAGCAGTACACCGCTTCACAGCTGGAGCAGTTTGCATCCGATGAGGAGTTTTGCCAGATCCGTTTTGTCGCAGAGACTTATCTGGGCAGGCTCCTTTCCGAAAGCGATCTGCGCTCGCTCCTTTTCATCTATCATGACCTCAAGCTGACGCCTGAACTGATGGATTATCTGATCGAATACTGTGTCAGCAAGGATAAAAAGGATATGAAGTACATCGAGCGGGTCGCACTCGACTGGGCGGAGAGCGAGATCAAAACGGTCCGTCAGGCAAAGCTGCGCCAGGGCAAGCATGATAAGCTTGTCTATACGGTCATGAAAGCGCTCGGAAAGGCAAGTGTTCCGACCGATACGGAGGTTGCCTATATCCGGAAATGGACGCAGGAGTACGGTTTTTCACAAAGCATCATCGGCTACGCATGTGAAAAAACGGTACTTGCGGTGGACTCACACCGCATCGAGTATGCGGACGCCATCCTCTCAAGCTGGTTTACCGATGGGTATAAGACAAAGGAACAGATTGACGCAGGTGAGCAGAAATATCGCCAGGAGAAAAAGGCCGTGGTCAAGCAGCCCGCATCCGCAGGCAGCCGCTTTCACGACTTCAAACAAAATTCCTATGATTTTGCAAGCTTAGAAAAACAGATCATCAGCAATTAGGAGGTTTCCTGTGTCACTTACAAACGCACAATACGATTCCATCCTGCGTTCCTATGAGCGCACGCAGGATCAGAACAGACAGCTGCAGCTTACGCATCTGGATACCGTATACCAAAGGATCCCCGAATACCGGGAGATAGAGGAGTCTATCTCCTCTCTTTGTGTTGCTCAGGGCAAAAAGATGCTGATGGGCGATGAACAGGCGCTTCCGATGATGAAACAAAGGCTGCGCGAGCTCTCCGAAAAGAAAAAACAGCTCCTCGCCGAGCATGGGTTTTCCCCCGACTATCTGGATCCGGTCTATAGCTGCCGGCTATGTCAGGACACCGGCTATCGCCGGAATCAGAAGTGCAGCTGTTTTGAGCAAAAGATCATCGACCTGTTGTACAGCCAGTCCAATCTCTCGGATATGCTCGAGAGGGAAAATTTTTCCACTCTTTCCTATGATTATTATGAAGGGGAAGATCTGAAGCGGTATCAGGAAGCCGTAAAGGCAGCACAAAAATTCACACAAGATTTCAAGACGGACTACCAAAACCTGTTTTTTTGTGGTACAGTAGGTACGGGTAAATCCTTTCTTTCCAACTGTATTGCAAAGGATCTGCTCGATCGGGGATATTCTGTCATCTATTTCAGCGCCGGCGCCCTTTTTGATCTGCTCGGCAAAGCCACCTTTGATGCGAAGTCGAAGGACACACTGGCCGGCCTGCAGGCGGATCTGGCGGGCTGCGATCTTCTCATCATCGACGATCTGGGGACGGAGCTGACCAACGCCTTTGTCGCATCCTCGCTCTTTTCCATTTTAAATGAGCGGCATCTGGCAAAGCATGCAACACTCATCTCCACCAATCTTTCACTGGCAGAGCTGAGGGATCGGTATTCCGATCGCATTTTTTCCCGTATCAGCAGTCATTTTAAACTATATCAATTTTCGGGCAGGGATATACGAATGATCAAGAAAATAAACATGGAACTTAGAAAGTGAGGATATTCATGGAAAAACGTGAAGACATGAGAAACTTGGAAACCATCCCGGTCGGTGCGCTGGGTATTATTCCCCTCGAGGGCTGCAGCCAGCTCGGCGAGAAGGTGAACCAGTATCTGGTTGACTGGAGAACCGCCAGAGAAAATGCACACAAGGACAGCCTGGCTTTCTCCGGATATCAGCGGGACTCCTACATTTTAAATACCAAGGTTCCGCGTTTTGGCTCAGGAGAGGCAAAGGGTGTAATTCTGGAATCCGTACGCGGAAATGATCTGTATTTCCTTGTCGATGTCTGCAACTACTCTCTGACCTACTCCCTTTGCGGACATGAAAATCACATGTCACCGGATGATCACTATCAAGATCTCAAACGTCTGATCGCCGCAGTTGGAGGTAAAGCGAGAAGAATAACCGTGATCATGCCGTTTTTGTATGAGAGCCGCCAGCACAAGAGAAACTCCCGCGAGTCTCTCGACTGTGCGCTCGCTCTTCAGGAGCTTGTCGGCATGGGTGTTGACAACATCATCACCTTTGATGCACACGATCCGCGTGTACAAAATGCGATCCCGCTTCACGGCTTTGAAACCGTACAGCCGGCCTACCAGTTTATCAAGGGCCTGCTCAAACATGTGAAGGATCTCAAGATCGATTCCGAACACATGATGGTCATCAGCCCGGATGAGGGTGGTATGGGACGTGCCATCTACACAGCAAACGTTCTCGGACTCGATATGGGTATGTTCTACAAAAGGCGCGACTACACCCAGATCGTAAACGGTCGCAACCCGATCGTGGCTCACGAATTTTTGGGCACGAGCGTGGAAGGCAAGGACATGATCATCATCGACGATATGATCTCCTCCGGCGAGAGCATGCTTGAGGTTGCATATGAACTGAAAAAGAGAAAAGCAGGACGTATCTTCGTCTTCGCCACCTTTGGTCTTTTTACCAATGGTCTCGAGAAATTCGACAAGGCTTACGAGGAGGGCTATATCGATAAGGTTCTGACCACGAACCTCATCTACCAGACTCCGGAGCTGCTTGATCGTCCGTACTATATCGACTGCGATATGAGCAAATACATCGCATATCTCATCGACACCTTAAACCATGACACCTCCATCAGTGATCTGCTTAACCCGAGTGACAGGATACAGTCTCTTGTAAACAGATACAAAGCAGGAGAATATTAAAAAGAGCACAAGGCACGAAAGAAAGACCTGACATGCAAGTCAGGTCTTTCTTTTATTCCTACGCACCGTTCATGGTCAAAAATTCCAGGAATTCTCTCTCCGGCAGAGGCTTGGCAAAGTAATATCCCTGTATATAATCGATCCCCAGATTTTCCATGGTGTTGTACTGTTTCTCTGTCTCGATCCCTTCCGAGACGAT
>JAGBQU010000210.1 GCA_017632755.1 Lachnospiraceae bacterium | reverse complement strand
GCAGATAAGGTTTATATAGAACCACTGACTGCGAAAGTGGTTGAGCGGCTTATCGAAAAGGAAAAACCGGACAGTGTGCTCCCTACGCTGGGCGGACAGGCTGCCCTCAATCTTGCGATGGAACTGGAGGAGAGCGGCTTTTTAAAATCCCATGATGTCAAGCTTTTGGGAACCACATCCCAGACGATCAAAAAGGCAGAGGATCGCTTGGAGTTTAAAACTACGATGGAAAAGATCGGTGAGCCGTGTGCCGCATCCCTCGTGGTGGAAAATGTGCCGGATGGCGTAAAGTTCGCCGCTTCCATCGGATATCCAGTTGTACTCCGGCCGGCTTACACGCTCGGCGGTTCCGGCGGCGGTATCGCACATAACCAGGCGCAACTTGAGGAAATCCTTGAAAACGGACTCCGGCTCTCCCGTGTGGGACAGGTTCTGGTAGAGCGGTGCATCGCGGGATGGAAGGAGATCGAGTATGAGGTGATGCGGGACAGTGCAGGAAACTGTATCACTGTATGCAATATGGAAAACATCGATCCCGTGGGTGTACACACCGGTGACAGTATCGTGGTGGCTCCCTCGCAGACCCTTTCCGATAAAGAGTATCAGATGCTCAGGAGTTCCGCACTTAATATCATCAGCGAGCTTGAGATCACGGGCGGATGCAATGTGCAGTTTGCGCTTCATCCGGAGAGCTTTGAATACTGTGTGATCGAAGTAAACCCCCGTGTGAGCCGTTCTTCGGCGCTTGCATCGAAGGCCACCGGTTATCCGATCGCAAAGGTCGCTGCCAAGATCGCACTCGGATATACGCTCGATGAGATCAAAAATGCGATCACAGGAAAGACATATGCCAGCTATGAACCTACATAGGATAACTTTCTGGTGAAGCTGCCCCGTCATCCGGTTGATAAGTTTATCACCGCAAAGAGGACGCTGACGACTCAGATGCAAGCGACCGGTGAGGTGATGAGCATTTGCAACAACTTTGAAGGTGCCCTCATGAAGGCGATCCGATCTTTGGAACAGCATGTGGATTGCCTGCTCAGCTATGATTTTTCGGCACTGACGCCTGACGAGCTCAAGGAACGTCTGAAGATCGTGGATGATCAGAGGATCTATGTCATCGCCGAGATGCTTCGCAAGGGCATCGACTACGATACGATCCATTAGATATCCAAGTTCGATATCTTGTTTATCGACAAGCTGGCTGTGCTTGTTGAGATGGCGACAAAGCTCCAGGAGGAAACACGTTCGGCAGAACTGCTCCGTGAAGCGAAGCGGATCGAGTTCCCCGACAATGTGATCTCCAGACTGACAGGTGTGTCAGAGGAAGAGATCCGGCAGATGCGCTATGATAACGGCATTGTCGCTTCCTATAAAATGGTGGATACCTGTGCTGCAGAGTTTGAGGCGGCGACCCCGTATTACTATTCCGTATATGGGGGCGAAAACGAGGCTGCTCTCACCAAACCGGCGAAGAAGGTTCTGGTGCTTGGCTCCGGCCCGATCCGCATCGGGCAGGGAATTGAGTTTGACTACTGTTCCGTGCATGCGACATGGGCGTTTGCCAAGGAGGGATATGAGACGGTCATCGTCAACAATAATCCCGAAACGGTCAGCACAGACTTTGATATTGCGGATAAGCTCTATTTTGAGCCTCTTACACCGGAGGATGTCCGCACCATTGTGGATATAGAAAAACCTGACGGTGCTGTCGTACAGTTTGGAGGCCAGACGGCGATCAAACTGACGGAGAGCCTGATGAAAATGGGCGTGCCCATCCTGGGAACCCGTGCAGAGGATGTCGATGCTGCGGAGGATCGTGAGTTGTTTGACAAGATCCTTGAGGAGTGTGAGATCCCGAGGCCTGCGGGAGGAACCGTCTACACTGCCGAGGAGGCAAAGGCAGTTGCAAACAGGCTCGGATATCCGGTATTGGTACGACCCTCCTATGTTCTTGGTGGTCAGGGAATGCAGATCGCGATCTCCGATGCGGAAGTTGAGGAGTTTATGGAGATCATCAACCGGATCGCGCAGGATCACCCTATTTTGGTCGATAAGTACCTGATGGGTAAGGAGATCGAGGTCGATGCGGTCTGTGACGGTACGGATATTCTGATCCCGGGTATCATGGAGCATATCGAGAGAGCGGGTGTGCATTCCGGAGACAGTATTTCAGTCTATCCGGCACAGAGCATCAGCAAAAGTGTCAAGGAAAAGATCGCGGAGTATACAAGGAGACTGGCGAAGTCACTGCATGTGATCGGTATGATCAACATCCAGTTTATCGTTGTGGGAGATGACGTGTATGTCATAGAAGTAAATCCCAGATCTTCGAGAACCGTTCCGTATATCAGTAAGGTGACAGGCATTCCGATCGTCAAGCTGGCGACACAGGTCATCATCGGCCATAAGATCCGCGAACTCGGTTATGAGCCGGGACTGCAAAAAGAGGCGGATTATATCGCGATCAAGATGCCGGTATTCTCCTTTGAGAAGATCCGCGGAGCAGAGATCAGCCTTGGTCCGGAGATGAAGTCAACCGGTGAGTGCCTGGGCATCGCCCGTGATTTTAATGAAGCGCTCTATAAGGCATTTTTGGGAGCCGGTGTGGATCTGCCCGTTCACAAGCAGATCATCATCACCGTTAAGGATGCCGATAAGGGAGAGGCGATCGAGATCGGCAGGCGTTTTGAAAAGCTGGGATACACGATCTATGCGACGAGGTCAACGGCAAATGCGCTAAAGGAGGCAGGTGTCCGTGCACGTAAGGTCAATAAGATCGCACAGGAGTCGCCGACAGTGATGGATCTTTTACTTGGACATAAGATCGATCTTGTGATCGACACGCCGACGCAGGGTCGCAACAAATCCCGTGACGGCTTTTTGATCCGCAGGGTGGCGATCGAGACAGGTGTGAACTGTCTGACCAGTCTGGACACGGCCAATGCGCTGTTGACCAGCTTGGAAAGTGTACACAAACAAAATCTCAGTCTGATCGATATCTCGAAATTGTAAAAAACATACAAAAAACCTATTCAAACCTTTGTTGTTATGATAAAATGTACAAAAAAGGCAAGGGGGTTACCATATGCGGGCGCACACGAGAGAAAAAGACAAGACGCTCAAACCGGTTTTCCTTTTGGGAACCGGCGTTCTCGTTGCGTGCATTTTGGTATGTGTCATATATATTGTAAGAGTTCAGAAGCGATACATGGAGGACCTGGAACTGAATTTCCGAAGACAGATGGAAATGTCCGGGCTGTTGATCGAACAGGATCTGAAAGAAATGAAAGATCTGACGGTTGGGGCAGCAGAGGAACTCACACACTCCCGCATACGGGAACCTGCACAGATCAAAAATATCTTGCAGGAATATCATTACAGACACATCATGATGGGAATCATCTATACTTCATCGGATGAAACGGTCAGCTCAAACAAAGATATTGAAGATCGGGCTTTTGTAAAAGAAGCCGGCGAAGCATTTTCCGAAGCGGGGCTGTATATCTTTGAGGATGACAGCGGATCCGCTCATCCGTATTCTCTGGCGGTCTCCGCTGCGGTATATGATGGGGATGTGCAGGTGGGGACGGTCACCTCGTTCTGTGATCTGGATGAGACACTGAATGAAGCCGTGTTCGAGTTCCTTCGCAAAGACGGAGACATGTTTCTGGTCGATGAACATGGGAGGATACTTGACGGTGACCCGGATGCGAATTTCTCGTATGAAAACGATAACGGAGACCTGTTTTCGGTGCTGAAAAAGCTGGTAAAGCCTACTTCCGCCAATCAGCAGGAAATGGGAAGACTCAAGACCAAACTTGTCGCGGCGGATTTTGGTATCAGCAAGTTCGAAGGGGAGGACGACACGTGTTTTTTGGTCTTTATCAAAAAGGTACAGGCGGAAGAAACGCTCTTTATCCTGGAATTTTATCCCGAACAGTTGCTGGAGGACAGGACATTGCCCCTTATATGGATGAGCATCGGTGTCTGTACTCTGGTCGTGCTCATGATGACAGCTGTGATCGTGTTTACCTGGTATTACATGAGACGGAGCAGTGATACGATACGCCGGCTTGCGTATGAGGATCCGACTACGAAGGGGATGAACTTCAACTATTTTCTGGACAAGGCTATCCTGATCATCAAGGAAAATCAGGAACTGCCCTTTATCGTACAGCGTTTTGATATCTTTAATTTCCGCTATATCAACGAGGCCTATGGTCATACAAAGGCGGATGAACTCCTTGCTATCGTTATTATGGAGAGCAAGAAAGTATTCAATCATAGGGAATTGTGCGTGCGCATGAACGCGGATCAGTTTGTGGTTCTTGCGGTGAACAGTGCGGATTATCTGAACCGGTTCGCGGTCTTTGAGGACAATGTGAATATGCGTGCTCTGGATATCGGCATCAAATTCCCGATCCGTTTTAAATGCGGACTGTATCAGGTTCGCCGCGGAGATTATGACATCAATGTCATGGTAGACCGCGCCAATGTGGCGCGCAAGTCTCTGACTGCGGATTCCAAAGAATTATATGCATATTACAGCGACCGGATCATAAATAACATGCGCAAGATCGAGAAGATCGAGTCCGAGCAGCAAAAAGCGCTTATCAATGGGGAATTTAAGATATATCTCCAACCGAAATGGGATATCAACAAGGATCAGCTTTACGGAGCGGAAGCGCTTGTACGCTGGATCAGGGAAGATGGTAATATGGTCTATCCGGATACCTTTATTCCGATCTTTGAGACCAATGGATTTATCGAGCAGCTTGATTTTTATATGCTGGAGCAGGTATGCGCCCAGATCAAGAGCCTGCTGGACGAAGGGAAGAAGGCATTCCCGATCTCGGTCAATCAGTCCCGCAGACTCTGGGATAATCCGGAGTATGTTGCCAATGTGGAGCGTATTTTAAAGAAGTATGAGATCCCCAGTCACTATATTGACCTGGAGGTCACGGAGACCGTTTTCTTCGGGGAGCGCGATAAGATGATCGAGATCATCACACAGCTCAAAAAGCGAGAGGTTCTGTTATCAATGGATGATTTCGGTTCGGGCTATTCTTCGCTGAACCTGTTAAAGGATATCCCGTTTGACATTCTCAAGATCGATAGGGATTTCTTTAGCGAATCCATTACATCAAAGTCCAGTACATGGATACTTCGGAAGATCGTTGAAATGGCAGAGGGACTCGGGATCCGTGTTTTGTGTGAGGGCGTTGAGACCGTGGATCAGGTACAACTGCTTAAGGATATCGGTTGCCAGTATGTGCAGGGATATTTTTATTCCAAGCCGCTTCCTCTCAATGATTTTATCAAGAAATATGTTTCATAGAGTTTGATTGGAAAGATGAATTATCAGATAGAATGTGAAAAAATGATAGCCGGCGTGCAGGCCGGTCACAGAAGATTACTCTTACATAGCTGCTGCGCACCTTGCAGTAGCTATGTTCTTATGTATCTGCGCAGATACTTTGAGATAACGGTTTTTTACTATAATCCGAACATTTCCTTTGAGGAGGAATACTGTCTGAGAGTAGCGGAACAGAAACGGTTGATCGGGCTTTTGAACGAGAACCGTCAGGAGGATGAATACCTGATCCGGTATGTGGACGGGGATTTTGAACCGGAAAGATTTTTTGCTATGGCAAAAGGAATGGAACATCTGCCGGAAGGCGGGGAGCGTTGCATCCGGTGTTATGAACTCCGTCTCAGAAAGAGTGCGGAATATGCCGCCGGAAATGACTTTGATTATTTTACCACAAC
Source organism: Lachnospiraceae bacterium (assembly GCA_017632755.1). The sequence continues at coordinate 736 of JAGBQU010000210.1, read as the reverse complement.
GCTTACGATCAGTCCCCTTAAGAATGCGGAAAAACTCAACGAGATCGGGAGAAAGCTGGAGCAGGAGTACGGGGTGCGTTACCTGCTCTCCGATTTTAAGAAAAAGAACGGTTATAAGCAGTCTGTGGAACTGTCTAAGGAATATCAGCTCTACAGACAGAATTATTGCGGTTGTGTGTACTCAAAGCAGGAGGCAGAAGCAAAAGCAGCCAAAGCGGAGAGGGAAAAAGAAATGAGCGATAACAAAAAGGAGGATTAGCGATATGAAAAAAATCTTGGATCTGATATCTGAGGAAATGCAGCAGGCTTTTGAAAAGGCCGGTTATGAGAAGGAAGCAGGGAAGGTGACACTCTCCAACAGGCCTGACCTTTGTGAGTATCAATGCAACGGAGCGATGGCTCTGGCAAAGAAATACAAAAAAGCTCCCATCGCGATCGCGAATGATGTGGCTGCAATGCTTCAGGAAAGCGTGGTATTTGAGGATGTGAGTGCCGTGGCACCCGGTTTTTTGAACTGTACGGTAAAAAAGAGCTTTGTGACGGATTATCTGTCAAAGATGCTCTCGTCAGACAAGTTTGGTCTCGATGAGCCGGAAAAGAAAAAGAAGATCGTGATCGACTATGGCGGACCGAATGTGGCAAAACCCCTGCATGTGGGGCATCTGCGTTCCGCAGTCATCGGTGAGAGCGTAAAACGGATCGCGCGTTTTGCGGGCCATAATGTGGTCGGTGATAT
>JAGBQU010000209.1 GCA_017632755.1 Lachnospiraceae bacterium | reverse complement strand
GCCTGTGCGATCTCCTCATCGTAGATCTCTGAGAGCCAGTAGTTGGCTGTCACAGCACCGGAGTTACTTAAGATCAGTCCGCCCACAGAATAGGTCACGGTGGAATTCTCTTTTACACGCCAGTCTTCCACTTTGACGTAGCTGTTGACAACCTCTTTATAATCAAGGATCGTGGATTCCATCGTACGCATCTTTTCACGCTGTTTGCGGTACAGGATGTAAGCCTTAGCCACATCCGTATAACCCGTCTGCTCGAGCACACGCTCCACACTGTCCTGCACATTTTCGATGTGCAACTGTCCTTCTTTTACCTTTGACTGGAAGTCTGCCGTCACACGAAGCGAAAGCAGATCGACGATCTCGTTCGTGTAATCCATATTTGTTGCACGGAACGCTTTCATGATCGCATCACTGATCTTTGACAATTCAAAATCGACTATACTCCCGTCCCTTTTGATAACCTGTAGCATGTTCATCCCCCTTTATTTTGCGTAAAGCACGCTTCAATAAAGATTGTAGCATCACTACCTTTAAAAGTCAATAAAAAACACTAGATGTTATGTGAATTGCTTTATGTTAACACAACATCTAGTGCTCCGTTTTCTTCTCAAAAACCTTCTGTTTTCGCTGTTTTACCGCGTTTTTAAAAATTCGTACTCCCTTTTTGCCTCCGCATCGTCGGGATATTCCTTGAGATAGCTCTCCATCAGAAGTTTCGCCTTCGTAAACTGTCCAAGATGCTCATAAGCCACGATCTCATTGAATTTCAAGCTCTGCAGGTTCCCCTTTCCAACCGAAAGCGCGGACTGAAATGCCGAGAGCGCCGCCTCGTAATCGCCTGTGTCAAGTTTACATAATCCAAGTTGATTGCAGATCTCTTCCTGCTCTCCGTTTTCGCTTATGAAATCCTCGTAGAGACCGGCGGCATAATTCTTATCACCAAGCTGTTCATAGGTCTGACCCAGCATCAGAATGATATCTGCCTCGTCATACTTCTTTTCCTTATTGGAGATCCGTGCCTGCTCGAGACTGTTTCGGGCATTCTCATAGTCCTCCATATAATAGTAGATCCTGCCGCTCTCATAATCCGTCATATGCAAAGAGGTGTCGCCGAGCACATTGTTCAGATACTCCCGGCCCTCGGTCTCGTGCCCGGCCGCCTTTAGCACCTTAAAAACACCGATCACGCGCTCCACATTTTTTCCCGACAAAAGCATTGCCTGCTCGAGATCATCAAGCCCCTGCTCGTAGGAATCACCGAGCGCCTTGATACTGCCTCTCAAAAACAGTGCCTGTTCATCCCTCGGGCGAAGCGCGATGATGTGATCGAGCACTGCGACCGCTCCGGCAGGATCGTTGTTTTTATATTTCGCCGTTGCGAGATAATAACTGATATCGTATTCCACATCGTCGACAAACATATCCGAACTTTGCAGTGCCTTCTCAAAGGAGTCGATCGCCTCCTCATAGTTTGTCATCCCCATGTGTGCGATCCCCGCTCCGCGGTATGCACTCTCCGGATCCTCTCCGCTCTCGACCGCCTTCTCAAACGAGAGCAGGGCATTTTGATAATCCAGTGCCTCAATATAGCTCATGCCGTCATCGATATTGACCGTAACCTTTTTCCCGCATCCCGACACGATCAGGCCGGCAAAAAGCAACATAGCATTTATCGCTATCCTTTTTTTCTTCATATGTCATTCATCCTTTTTTGCATCTTTTCGAAAAATCCCGCTTAGCTGCAGATCCTGTTTCGTCCGCCTTCCTTTCCGATATAGAGCAGCTCGTCCGCAGCCTTCACAAGCTGATCGAGACTCTCCTGCCCGGTTCCCATCGTCACACCGAAGGTCATGGTGATGCGGATCGTGGTCTCCCCATCCGTCATATCGTGACATCTGATCTTTTCCAGAATATGCGTGACATGCGTGATCGCAGTCTCTTTATCGCAGTCCTGCATCACGATCAAAAACTCCTCGCCGCCCCAGCGGATGACATATCCTTTTCCTGCCATACTGTCCGAGAGCAGTTTGGCAACCTCCACCAGTACGACATCACCGAAATCATGTCCGTAGGTATCATTGATCTTTTTGAAATGATCGATATCGCCAAAGATCAGCGCAAAACCCTGTCCGTTGCGTGCTGCATGCCGCATCGTCTCCTGCATTCGCTTTTCTCCGCTTCTCCTGTTGTAGAGATTGGTCAGCGGATCTCGTTCGATCAGCTTTCGCAACGCTGCCTGTACCTTCTGGGTAAACCGTCCCATCTCGCCAAGCTCATCGTTTCTTTTTACCACATTCAGATCCATCTCCCCCGAGAGATTGCCTTTGGCCATCTCCATAAGGAACTCCATGATCTTGCGGATGACGCCGACGATATGACTGGAGAAAAAGGCAATGAAAACCGCCGTCAGGATCATCGCCACGATGATCAGAAGCATATTTTTGATCACAAAACCATTGAGCGTCTTTTGCACGCTCGTTGCGGGTTTCGCCGTCCCGATCATGCCGATACAGGTGCCGTCGCGACCAAAGATGGGTATGTAATATGCATAATATTCCGTCTTGTCTATGACTACATTGGTATAAAACCGCTCCGATCCTGCCCTTAGGACTTCCTCGGTGACACGCTGGTTCATACTGTTTCCGATGTACCGATCCCCCTTTGCATCAAAGAGTGTCGTCAGAAGCCGGATGTTGTAAAAGAAAACGGAGATCTCGATCTCGGACTGCTTTCCGATCTCGTCTATCACCTGATATTCCCCGCTGATGACCGCATCGCCCTTTCTCAGGAGCGTCCTGTCATTCTCATCATCGATCAGAAGATTCAGATCCCCCTCATAGAGTGCGTCATAGGATGCTAACACGGATATGCCCACGCTGCGAAGCGTCTGGCTGATCTCCGCCTGCATACCGTTTCGCAAGTTCCAGGAACTGTACGCGATGATGACAATCCCCGATAACCAAAGGGGAAGGATCGTCATTCTGAGAAGTATGCCATATAATTTTCCGGTTTTGGAAAGCTTTTTTTCCCTTTTTTTATTTTCCTGCATCATATTCTCCGTTAAAATTGCTCATACTATCCGGAAGAAAGGAACTGATAGGCGTTTGCGAAACTCAGGTCATAACAACTTTCGATTGTTCAGATTGTACAAATTCCACTGCAGGCACGCTTTCGCTACATGCTCGCTCGTAACGGTGCCAATTAAGAACTGATACAATCAGTTCTTAATTAGCGCCTGCGGCCGGATCGCACGAATTTGCAAGACAAATTCGGCGTGGGAAACGCAGTGGCGTTTCCCTATAAGGCACCACAATACAGTGCCTAAGTACCGACGGCTCACAAGTACCTGCATTAGGAATTGTACAATCTTCCCAATCTGAATTTCGCAAACCACTCCGTAAATGGCTACTTCCTCATCTTCTTCTAAGTGAATGTGATACTACGAATTGCTTCGTTGCTTCGCAACTCCCGCAATTCTGCAAACATTCGGAATCCGCTCATTTACTCCGTAAATGGCTACTTCCTCATCTTCTTCTAAGTGAATGTGATACTACGAATTGCTTCGTTGCT
>JAGBQU010000022.1 GCA_017632755.1 Lachnospiraceae bacterium | reverse complement strand
TCCGGATTTTCTCCTGCAATCTTCTCATATCCGACATCTCCCGGACGAATGACCTCCGCCTCCCAGATCTTGAGCGTTTTGCCCTGACAAAGCGTGTAAGCACTCGGCCAGGCATTCAATCCGCGGATCAACCTTTCAATCTCTACCGCACTTTTGCTCCAGTCGATCCTGCCAAGCTCTTTGGTCAGCATTTTCGCATAACAACTCAGCTCATCCTGCTGCTTCTCTCGCACGATCGTTCCATCCTCGATCATGGGAAGTGCCTTTACGATCAATCCGGCTCCCGCCTCGCAGAGCTTGTCATGCAGGGACTCTCCCGTTTCCTTTGCATCAATGGGAACAATCTCTTTCAGGAGCATGTCTCCGGTATCGATTCCCTCATCCATCTGCATGATCGTCACACCGGTCTGTGTCTCTCCATTTAGGATCGCCCACTGGATCGGTGCCGCGCCGCGGTATTTGGGCAGAAGCGAAGCATGTATATTGATGCAGCCGTATTTCGGCATTTCCAGGATTTCCTTTGGCAGTATCTGCCCGAAAGCTGCTACCACAAATACATCCGCGTCATATTTCCTCAGCTTTTCCACACCTGCTTTCTCCCGGATCCTGACAGGCTGAAACACCTCGATCCCATGGCGCAGCGCACTCTCTTTTACAGGAGTCATCTGCAGTTCTTTTCCTCTGCCTTTCCTCTTATCGGGCTGCGTCACCACAAGCACAACTTCATGTCCTGCCTCGATCAGTGCCTCGAGGGGAGCCACCGCGTAATCCGGTGTACCCATATATACAATCTTCATCGTCTCTCCTCTTTCCTTCGGGATATATCAAAGTTCTTGTCAAAGGGATCTACTCTTCCTCCTGATCCTCAACATCATACAGATCGCCTTCCACCATCTCGACATACAGATGTCCATCCAGATGATCGAGTTCATGACACAATGCCCTTGCCAGCAGCTCCGTTCCTTCCACCACAAATTTTTCCATGTTCTCGTCATATGCCTCCACTTTGGCATAATTGGGTCTTTTCACATTGCCGGCTTTCCCCGGAACAGAAAGACAGCCCTCCTGTCCTTCCTGCTCACCGCTTGTCTCCAAAAGCACCGGATTGATCAAAAGGATCGGATCCTCCCCCGTCGTATCTATGACCACGATCCGCTTTAATACGCCTACTTGCGGAGCAGCCAGACCGACGCCGTTCGCATCATACATCGTCTCAAACATGTCGTCGATCAATTCCCTTGTCCGGTCATTCATCTCCACGACTTCCTTACATTTTTTGGTCAGCACAGCGTCCCCAATCTCTCTGATCTTACGTAATGCCATTTTCTTTTCCTCTCTTCTTTTTCATTCTTTGTTTAATAACCGTTTATGGGATCAAAATCAAAATATGTCAGCACCGACGCAAAACGCTTGTCGTTCCGGCGCACGTAATCCTCGACGGCATCTTTTATTTCCACCAGATTGTCATATTCTTCGTTCTTGACATAGATCAGCCGGCGGTACGTGTCATTGATCTTTCCGATCGCCGCCTTTGCCGGTCCGATGACCAGAAGCCTTTTGCCACGTTCCCGCAAGGCTGTCTCTCTGATCCTGCCCGCAAGCTCTGTCGCAAGAGTCTGTAGCTGATCCTCCTTTTTACTCTGCAAAAGGATCGCCAAAAGATGGGAGACCGGAGGATATCCGGCAAGACGCCGGTAGGCGATCTCCTCGCGGTAAAATCCGTCGTAATCATGTCGCATCGCATATTGGATCGCATAATGCTCCGGCTGGTAGGTCTGTATGACCACCTCGCCCGGGAGATTCCCTCTGCCGGCCCGGCCAGCCGCCTGCGTGATAAGCTGAAACGTTCTCTCGGCACCGCGATAATCATTTGCCGACAGAGACAGATCCGCGGCAAGGATCCCGACTAACGTGACCTTGGGAAAGTCATGTCCCTTGACGATCATCTGCGTACCCACGAGAATGTCCGCCTGCTCATTCATAAAGGCAGAGAGGATCCGCTCATAATCGTCCTTCTTTTTGGTCGTATCACCGTCCATCCGCAAAACCCTTGCAGACGGAAACAACCTGGCAAGCTGCTCCTCGATCTGCTGTGTACCGGCCTTGAAGCCGGCAATATATTTAGAACCGCACTGCGGACAGTTTTTCACATGTACGGTCTCATATCCGCAATAATGACAGATCAGTTTCCCACCCTTGTGCTCCGTGAGCGACACATCACAATGGGGACACTTCATCACATAGCCACAGCTCCTGCAACAGATAAAACCGGCATACCCCCTTCTGTTCAAAAAGAGCATGCTCTGCTGCCCGCTCTCAAGTCTCTGTCTCAATTTATCCGCCAGACTTCTGCTGAAGATCGTGCGGTTTCCCTCCCGCAGCTCCTGCCGCAGATCGACGACCTCCACATCGGGAAGTCTGCTCTCACTATGCCTGCTGACAAGCCGGAACAGATGTGTACCGCCCCGCTCTACATCGTGGTAACTCTCCAGCGATGGGGTGGCCGACCCTAACACAATGGGAGAGTTTGTGTCCTTTGCAATCCACTCCGCCACATTTCTCGCGTGGTATCTGGGCATTGTTTCACTCTTGTAACTGCTCTCGTGCTCCTCATCGATGATGATGATGCCAAGGTTTTGAAACGGGGTAAAGAGCGCACTTCTGGGACCGATCATGATCCTGACTTCGCCGTTTTGCGCCCGCTTCATCTGATCGTATCGCTCTCCCTTGGAAAGACGGGAGTTCATCACGCTGACCACGTCTCCAAACCGCTCATAAAAACGCTTGAGTGTCTGATAGGTCAAGGCAATCTCCGGAATCAGCACGATCGCTTCCTTTCCCTGCTTCAGGATATAGTCGATCATCTCCATGTATACTTCGGTCTTGCCGCTTCCTGTCACTCCATAAAGCAGGTACTTTTTGCGCACACCTCTCTCATAGTCTTTGACAAAGGTGTCAAAAATACACTGCTGTTGCGGATTCAACTGCTTTTTTGCAGCCTGCTCTGCAAATACAGGCACCGGATTGCGATGGATATTCTCCGTTTCCACACGGATGATCCCTTTTTTTGCAAGCCCCTGCACCGTAGTTGCCGGGACATGCAGCTTTCCCGTGACAAGCGAATAGGGAATCACTTTCACCTCAAGCAATTCCCCGAGCAGTCTCGCTTTGGCTGTCTGACGCTTTTCCTCAAATTGACGCTGAAGGGCTCTCACCGTGTCCGGAGCCGTTTCCAGGGAAACCGTCTTTTTCTCCAAAGGTTTCACGCTACTCTTGACCGGAAGCACGGTCTTTAGCGCAGCGATCATGGTCGATCCGTAATTTTTTCTCATCAGAGCCGCAATGCGGATCCATCTCGATTCGATACTCACTGAGTCGGGAACGATCTGATCGATCTCCTTCATGCGGCTTTCTTCAAATTCCGCCTCGTCACCCAGCTCAACCACATATCCCGTGATCAACTTATTCCCTTTGCCAAACGGAATGCGCACAAGATCGCCGACCCGCAGCACATCTCGCATCTCTTCCTTCACTTTGTACTGAAATGTCCTGTCTACCTTCTCATGGGAAATATCGACAATGACGCTTGCAAAGTTATGTCCCACTTTCCATGTTTCCCCTCTGTATCATTCCAAAGCAGCCTCTTTTATCGGGTTGGCTTTCAGATAATCCGCGATGATCACTCGCTCATCCATCGGATATTTATGCCCCTTTATCTCCTGATAATCCTCGTGCCCCTTTCCGGCAAGCACGATGACATCCCCGGGCTGTGCGTGGGCGATCACATATGCGATCGCCTCCCTGCGGTCACAGATCTCCACATACGCTCCGTCTGTTTTGGAAATCCCGGTCTTAATGTCATCTATGATCGCCTGCGGCTCCTCATCTCTGGGATTATCCGAGGTGATCACCGTCAGATCTGCCAGACGCCCGCTG
>JAGBQU010000208.1 GCA_017632755.1 Lachnospiraceae bacterium | reverse complement strand
CCATGCGCACCAGCCATGGAGACGAGCAGATTCGCATCTCCCGCGCCCTTGTCTCCATAGGACAGATCTTCCCCCGCCACGATCAGCCGGCCGGACATCTTTTCAAGAAGAAACTCTTTCACATAATCCTGCGGAGAGATCCGGGCAGTCTCCTCGTTAAAAGGATATTCCACCACATAATCTATCCCCATCTTCTCAAAGCATGCTCGCTTCTCCTCTGCGGTCATCAGTTCCCTGTGACGAACCTTTTTGAAAAACACCTCCGGAGAGGTATCAAAGGTAAACACCGCTGCCTTTAAGCCCTCTCTTTTCGCCTGTATCACATGCGCCAGCAGTTCCTTATGCCCTCTGTGTATCCCGTCAAACTTGCCGATGGCGACGGCCGTCGGCTCTTCGATCTTAAAATCGGTGGTATTTGCGATCACTCTCACGCTTTCCACCTACCTTTCCAGAAACATCTTGACCGGAACAAATCCGTCCTGCCTTTGATCAAACCGGTAGATTCCGTAAAATCTGCCATCCGCATCGTACACCCGGATCTGCTCACTCTCCGCGAACATACTGCCTACAAGTCGGCATCCGTCCCTATCAAACGCCTCTATATGGTTTACATAAAACTTGTTCCCGTTCTCAATCAGGCGCACAAACTCACGCTTTATCACACATTTCGGATATTCCGAAAAGATGCGATCGATTGGTATTATCACCTCTGCGAGTCTTTCTTCATCCCTGAGCTGCTCGATGTCAGACAATCTGAAGGCCTCCGAGAGCGAAAAGGACGACACCCTCGTGCGTAGGAGCGATTTCATGCAACCGTGGCAGCCAAGCTTTTCGCCGATATCATGGCAGAGCGTGCGGATGTAGGTTCCCTTCGAGCACACGACGCGCATCGTGAATTCCGGCAGATCGATCGCGGTGATCTCAATCTCCCGGATCGTGATGGGACGCGCTTTCCGCTCCACCTCCTGCCCTTTTCTGGCCAATTCGTACAGTCTCTGTCCTCCGACCTTGAGCGCGGAATACATAGGAGGGATCTGCAGTTGCTCACCGACAAATGAGAGCACCGCATCACGCACATTCTCTTCCGACACTGAGACCGGGCTTTCCTTTAGGATCTCTCCCGTCATATCCTGCGTATCCGTCATGATGCCGAGCCGCACCTGTGCCACATACTCCTTATCCTTGTCCGTGAGCATATCGCACAGCTTGGTTCCTGCCCCCAGACAAACAGGGAGAACGCCCTCCGCCTCCGGATCCAGCGTTCCCGTATGTCCGATCTTTTTCTGTTTGAGTATTCCCCTCAGTTTTGCAACGACATCATGGGAGGTATACCCTTTTTCTTTATATATGTTGAGCACTCCGTTATACAAGAGTTCTTCTCCTTTATCTCTGTTATTCTCCCAGCTGTTTTACGATCTGCGCCGTCAGATTGTTGATCACGTCGCGGTATGTACCCGAGATATAGCAGCCGGCAGCGCGCACGTGTCCGCCACCGCCAAAAAACTGTGCCACACGCGAGACATCCACCTTGCCACACGAGCGAAGACTGACCTTATACTCGAGCGTCTCTTGTTCATACATGAAAATTGCAACTTCCACACCCTTTATGATGCGCAGTTGATTGACGATCCCTTCAAAATCCTTACTCGTTACGTGATAAAAATCCATTACTTTTTTGCTCACGATACCCACAGCGCACTGACCGTCCATGAGCAGGATGCTCTCAAGGAGTGTCCTGCCCAGGATCTGGCTCTGCACAAAAGTCTTTTCGTAAAAAGTTTCATCGATCAGCTTGGAAAAATCAAATCCGTATTCCAAAAGCTGTGCCGCGATCCTGAGTGTTTTGGGCGATGTGTTTGAATACTGGAACACACCGGTATCATGAACGATCCCCATATAGATCGTCTTTGCGATCTCCTCGTCCAGATCCTCTTTGGGGATCAGATCGTAGACAAGTTCACTCGCACTCGACGTCTCTGCAGCAATATACTCTGCATCACAGGATCCTCCCGGATTACTGATGTGATGATCGATGTTCACCGTCTTTTTCGCGCTCTCAAAATAGGGATACGCAAACCCGATCCGCTCGGGTATACTGTCCGCCACGATAAACACATCGTAGACCATATCGCCTTTCTG
>JAGBQU010000207.1 GCA_017632755.1 Lachnospiraceae bacterium | reverse complement strand
TTATTCCTGGCTCTATGAATCGAAACCGGAAACGAAATCCGAGCAGGCGGATTTTTCGGACAGTTTTTTAAAGGCTCTGATCACACAGTCTCTTGTTTTTGATAATGAGATTGAGGATTATCTTCCTGAGTATTTGCGCCAGGCAAGTAATTTTGCCATATCCGATATAGAGGGGGACTCGGTGGGAGCGAGCGTGCTTTGCTATATTCTCATCGGGGTGATCGCGTTTATATTTGCGATCACCATCAGCAATACCATTGACAACGAGGCTGTCGTGATCGGGACGCTGCGTGCTTCCGGATACAGTAAAGGGGAAATGGTCATTCATTATATGTCCATGCCTGTAATCGTGACATTGATCGGAGCCCTGATCGGAAATGTGCTTGGATATACTGCGTTTAAAAGTGTTGCGTTGAATCTGTATTATGGCAGTTACAGCCTGCCTGCGTGCAGTATCGTATGGAGCAATACGGCACTTGTCAAGACAACGGTAATACCTTTGATCCTGATGCTTTTGATCAATCTGTTTGTGATCATAAAAAAGATGCAACTTTCGCCGCTTCGTTTTTTGCGTTCGGATCTGTCCAAAACAAAACGGTCAAAGGCAGGAAGACTCCCGAAATGGTCTTTTCTCGGAAGATTTCGTTTGCGGATCCTGTTCCAGAATATGCCCAATTATATCGTCCTTATCTTTGGAGTTGTTTTTATCGAACTGATGCTGTGCTTTGCCTTTGGACTACCGGATTCGCTTGACCATTACGGTGAAAAGGCTCCCGATATGTTCTTTTCTGAATACCAGTATATCCTAATGGATTGTAAAGATGACGAGGGAAATGTGATCACCACTGCAGAAAATACTGCAGAGCGATTCCGAATGAAGAGTCTTCTTTTCGAAAAAAAGAGCAGTCCATTTCGGGCGGGAATGGGAAGCGGAGGCGATGAAAAGGTCAGTGTATACGGAATCAAAGAGAACAGCGATTATGTGAGGATCAAAATCTTGCCGGAGGAAGGCGTATATCTGTCATCCGCATTTGCCAAAAAGTTCGGGATCGCAGGAGGTGAAACGATCCGCCTGCACGAAGAGTATGAGAATAAGTCCTATGAATTTTATGTGGAGGGGATCTTTGATTATGACGGAGGAATCGCGGTATTTATGAACGATGATGCGTTCCGCGATACCTTCGATCAAAAAGAGGATGAGTTTTCCGGACTTTTTTCACATCAAAAGATACATGATATCGATGAGCAAAGCATTGCGTCCGTGATCACTTCCGAGGATATCATGAAGGTGACAAAACAGCTCAATCATTCTCTCGGTGGTATGATGGAGGTGTTTAAGTATGCACTCATCGTTATGACAGCTGCACTGATCTATCTTTTGGCCAAGATCATCATCGAGAGAAATGCGCACTCGATCTCAATGGTGAAGATCCTCGGGTTTCGGAACCGGGAGATCGGCTCTCTTTATATCATACCGACAGCGGCGGTTGTTGCGACTTTTGCCTTGCTTAGCTTCCTGATCGGATACAGGTTGATGATATGCATATTTCATGTGTTCATGCAGCAGATGGACGGCTACTTTGATTTCTATATGAGTAAATCGTCCATGGTGCTGAGCATTTTGTATCTCCTGATCGGATATGCACTTGTGTCGGTGATCGACTTTATGAGGATCCGGAGGATCCCCCTGGATGTTGCGCTGAAGAATGTAGAGTAAGCGTCCGCAGCTATGGACACGTTGGTACAATCTTTCCGTCCACAGAAACACAGCTATTGTTTAACAAACTCCCGGAACGCTTCGCGCATCAGAGGATGAAGAAATACAAACGAAAAGTAAGGTGGCTGCGTTGTGCTGATCAGTACGGAGGATTTGTTTATTGTGATGGAAATGTTGTCGTACTGATCAGAGACGATCGCGGTATCCGTTTTGTCCGGCGCTTTTCCTACCTGCATACGCATAAGGAGTCTGCATGAATTGAGCAGATGATGATAACGGTTCTCGTAATATTCCAGATGAACCTTGTCGGTGTGGTAATGGTAGAGGTTGGTCTCTATATTTCCGTTCATAAGACCGGATTCGATACAAGCAACATTCGGGCATACAAAGACCGTGTGAGAAAAGCGTTGGCCATTTCTGAGTGTACAGTAATACGGCTCGATCATTCTGGACATATAGAGCGGGAACCAGCTCCTGATCGCATCGATCATCTCCGATGTGCTGCGTTCGATGTTATGAATGATCTTGATGCGGATGCCTTTTTTTACACATATCGCCATCAGACCGGCCCAGGCCATCTGGAAGTTCCTGTCCGCAGTTATCCAGTCTATATTTTCATCCGAATAAAGTAGGAGCTCTTTGGCATCGGTTTCAATCGCGGCTGCGAGAAAGCGAATGACGGCATTTTGAAGTCCGGATGTACCCATGTAGCAGGCATTCGTATCATTTTTTACCGCAGATGTCACAATGGTTTCGTAGGCAGGCAGAACGACATCGGGAAACGTGGCTAAGGTGTTGACATTTTGTAAAAGATGCCCAATGGATGTCAGATTCTCCTGTTTAAAGTCGCAAAGCCATTTTTGAAAGTATATCAGCATGAGGTTCTCGTCTTCGATTGCAGTGGGAGGCGCATCGATCATGCCAAGGAGCTCCGGGGTTGCCTGAAGATCCGCGATCCGTTCGATCAGTACACTGCATATGAGCGTTACCACGCCGGAAGAAGATTTTGGCGTGCGGTGACCTCTGCGAAACCGACTGATCTGAGATGGATCCATATTTATCATATGAGCAAGCTTTGCATTGGACAGCCGGGCAAGTTCCATTGCCTCTCCCAATCGCTCAGCAAAGGCGGAAAAGGTTGTGGGCGACTGTTTTTCCCGTCCGGCTCCGACAGACGTATCTGCAAACAGCCATAGATCAAGGGATTTTTGCAGATCGTCATCTTCTGCTGATATGTCGTCACATGCAAGCAGACGATAGACGGCGGCTGACGCATCGTGCTCGATGATACATTTTGCCAAACCGCTCACAAGCTGCCGGCGGCTGTGACCTCTGGGTACACGTGCTCCGGACAGGTATCTGCCTATGGTGACAGGGCTGGCCGAAATATAGTCGGCGATCTCGTGATTTCGCATTCCAAGCTCGCTAAGGAGCAGGCGTATTTTGTCCTTAAACATCTTTCTCCGATCCTCTCGTCGTGATTAACTCCCTATGCGCGCTGCATATGGAATGCTGCGTGCGCAAGGATTTGTGTATTACTTTTAAATTATACCTGACATCCCGGATACAGGCAAGTACAGAGTAACCATTAAAATGTCATTGCCAATTTTGCCGCCGGAGTGGATGTATTGTCAGATGTTTGCTATAATGGTACCGATTATTACATAAAAACGATGAGATGTATGATTCTCAGAAAACTATGTGGAAACACCATAGAAGGAGGTTTTGTTTTTTATGAAAAAAGGCTTATTTACGAAGATCCTAGCGATGGCAATGAGTACGGTTCTTGCGTTTGGACTGCCGTCTGCCGTGCCGCAGCAGACAGAAGCCGGACAGTCGGCACCGGAGGGCTATATCCGGATCGAGGATGCATCCAAACCCGATGAGGACTATGCTTATACGGAGAAGTATCTGTACAATTACTGGAGTCAGACAGATGTGGTCAGCTCCTACAGTGGAATGACTTATAATCTGGCGACGAATACCATGACGATCGCAAATTGTAAGAATTCCGAGATCTCTGTGTTTATTGACGGGATGGGAACGGATTTTAAGATCCTTTTATCCGGTGAGAATGCACTGGGGAGCATAGGCAGTATGCGCACCGGCATATCGATAGAAGGACAGGGTTCACTTACCGTCAATGCAGATCGAAAAGAGCATGCCGCGGCCCGGCTGAGCGGAACAACGCCCCCGCCCTTTGAGGTGGATGACAGCTACTATGTGAACAGCACGCTGCATATCGGCGGCGAGGCTACCGTGACCTTTTACAGTGGCAATCAGAATAATGGCGGCGTGAATCTGGAGATCCTATCCTCCACCAAGAGTCAGATCGGTGATGTGCTGACGTATGACGGCAACATCTCACATGTGTTGGATTTTCAGCCAAATGTAAACAAAGGCACAACGGAATATCAATATTATCACAATGATATCTTTGCCTATCATACGGTGCCGGCAGATCTGCTCTATGTGGACAGTGAGGGCAACACCTATCTGGAAGATGTCGCAGAGGGTTACAGCGACTATTTTGCGGTACTGGAGCAGCATGATGATAAGTGGTAT
>JAGBQU010000206.1 GCA_017632755.1 Lachnospiraceae bacterium | reverse complement strand
GCGGTGATGGCGATCCGGGACAACCGTATCGCAGCCGAGTCCGTCGGAATTGACATCACGAGATACAAACTCATCGCGTTTACCATTTCAGCCTCGCTTGCAGGTATTGCAGGGGCGTTGTATGCGCATAATCTTTCGAGTTTGACTGCACTTCCCAAGAATTTCGGCTACAATATGTCGATCATGATCCTCGTATTTGTGGTACTTGGAGGGATCGGCAGCATCCGCGGTTCCATTATTGCGGCCATTGTGCTGACTTTGCTTCCGGAGCTGCTGCGCGGGCTGAACGATTACCGCATGTTGATCTATGCGATCGTTCTGATCGCCATGATGCTCTTTAACTGGAGCCCGAAAGCCCGTGTGTTTAGAAATAAATATCTTTCCGTACAGGCATTTCGCAGCCTCTTTGGCAAAAAGAAAGAGGAGGGAGTATAAAAATGGCACTTTTGGAAGTAAAAAATCTAGGCATTTCCTTTGGTGGATTAAAAGCGGTCAGCAATTTTGACGTGTCGATCGAAAAGGGACAGCTGTATGGGCTGATCGGCCCGAACGGCGCCGGCAAAACTACCGTGTTTAATCTGCTCACCGGTGTATATAAGCCGGATGAGGGAAGCGTTTTTCTCGATGGTGAGAATATCACCGGGAAAAAGACCATAGATATCAACAAGGCAGGTATTGCGAGAACTTTTCAAAATATCCGCCTTTTCAAGGATATGTCGGTAATAGACAATGTAAAGGCCGGTCTGCACAATTACTATCCTTACTCGACATTTGAGGGGATCCTTCGCCTGCCGCGTTTTTTTAAGATGGAAAATGAGATGGAAGAGAGAGCTCTAAAACTGCTCGAGGTCTTTGGCCTGGAAGAGTTTAAGGATTACAGCGCCTCCAATCTGCCCTATGGACAGCAGCGAAAGCTGGAGATCGCGCGTGCGCTTGCCACGGAGCCGAAGCTTCTTTTGCTTGATGAGCCTGCGGCCGGTATGAACCCGAATGAAACCAAGGAATTGATGGATACGATACGTTTCGTCAGGGATACATTTGATATGACGATCCTGTTGATCGAGCATGATATGAAGCTTGTTTCCGGTATATGCGAGAAGCTGACGGTGCTCAACTTCGGACAGGTGCTCTCCGTGGGAGATACGACCACAGTTCTCAACGACCCGAAGGTCATCACGGCATATCTGGGAGAATAGGAGGAGTCTCGTATGGCAATGCTGGAAGTAAAAGATTTACATGTTCATTATGGAATGATCGAGGCGATAAAAGGTATCGACTTTGAGGTCAATAAAGGAGAGGTCATTGCGCTGATCGGTGCCAACGGTGCTGGCAAGACGACCATCCTTCACACGGTGACGGGATTGATCCAGGCATCCGCGGGAAGCATTCTTTTTGAGGGAAAGGAACTGACCAAAACACCGGGGCACAAGATCGTATCCCTTGGCATGGCGCATGTGCCGGAGGGAAGGCGTGTCTTTGCACAGCTCTCTGTGTATGAAAACCTTCTGATGGGGGCATATACGAGAAGCGATAAGAATGAGATCGCAGATACGCTGCGGGTTGTCTATGATCGTTTTCCGAGGCTGGAGGAACGCAAAAATCAGCTGGCGGGAACGCTGTCCGGCGGTGAGCAGCAGATGCTGGCCATGGGAAGGGCGCTGATGTCTCATCCGTCCATCATTCTTATGGACGAGCCGTCCATGGGGCTTTCCCCGATCTTTGTAAACGAGATCTTTGATATTATAAAGGAGGTCAGCTCCGGCGGGACGACGGTGCTTTTGGTGGAGCAAAATGCCAAGAAGGCGTTGGCCATTGCTGATCGCGCATATGTACTGGAAACGGGCAGGATCGCTCTATCCGGTGATGCCGCGCAACTGATGAACAACGATGCGATCAAAAAAGCATATCTGGGTGAATAGGGGGAGCTTATGGAACGAGTGATCATTACGATTGCCAGACATTATGGCAGCGGCGGAAAAACGGTTGGAGAAATGCTTGCAAAGGATCTTGGACTGAACTGTTATGACAGGGAGATCCTGCGGCTGGCATCCGATGACAGCGGTATCGCGGAAGGCCTTTTCGGAAAGGCTGATGAGCGATTAAAAAACAGCCCGCTTCGAAGGATCATGAAAAATGTCTACGAGGGGCAGCTGATCTCACCCGAGAGCGGAGAGTTTGTCTCGGATGACAATCTGTTCAACTATCAGGCGAAGGTGATCCGTGAGCTTGCCGAGACGGAGTCCTGTGTCATCATCGGCAGATGTGCGGACTTTATCCTGAAAGATAATCCCAATGTGATCTCCGTGTTTGTTCATGCAAACCAGGAGTTCAGCTTCCGTCAGGCGAAAGAGCGTATCGGCCTTTCAGACAAAGAGGTGGAGAAGTACATTGCCAAGACGGATAGGGAACGGGCGGACTTTTACAAACATCACACCTGTCATGACTGGAAT
>JAGBQU010000021.1 GCA_017632755.1 Lachnospiraceae bacterium | reverse complement strand
GTAGCGAAAGCGTGCCTGCAGTGGAATTTGTACAAGCTGCACAATCGAGACTAACCGGTATCAGAGTTTCGCAAACACCTGGGAAAAGTATGAAAACAGATAAGAAAGGAATATACCGCTATGCGTAAATTGGAACAACTCCTGCGAGAGACAGATCACAAGGGATATCCTGCATACAAAGCACTAAAAGGCCGATATGATTTTCCGGCCTTTGTTCTTTCTATAGACCATGTACAGGGAGATCCCTTTGCGGCGCCTTCCTCCCTGAGTCTGCGGCTCAAAGCGGCGGAGCATGGGATTTTAAAGGAATATTACAAGACGCCGCACAGGCGGATCATGCTGCAGGACTATCTGCTGCGCGGCTTCGGGCGTGAGCTTGCCAGGTGCGATCATCGCGCAAAAGGATCCGGCAAGAGTGGCACCTTGTCCGTCAGTCGGCCTCATCAGGAGGTTTTGGAGCGCTCCGCACTGCAGATCGACCCGGAAAGCGGTCTTTTGACCGTGCGTTTGTATGCCGGTTTCCCGGCAGCAGGGAGGACGACTCTTTCCATGGAGCTGAAAAAAATGTTGATGGAATACATTCCGGACTGCGTGAGTAAGTCCCTGCGGTTTGCCGCCATCCATAAGGAGGAACTAAAGAGGTGGATACAGCTTGCGGATGATCAGGAAAGTATCCGCTTGCAGCTCGATAGGCTGGGGCTTGTTGCCTTTGTGGGCAATGGTTCCTGTCTGCCCAGAAAGAGCGGTGTGGATGATACGCCCATGAAGGATGCAGTTTCGTTTGTCTCTCCCAAAGAGGACGAGATCACGCTCACTCTTGGTGAAGGGCGTAGCATAACCGGCCTTGGGATACGCAGAGGGATCACCTTGATCGTGGGCGGCGGTTATCATGGAAAGTCCACGCTCCTTAAGGCGCTTGAGAGAGGCGTTTATAATCATATTCCGGGGGACGGAAGGGAATATGTGATCACGGAAAATACGGCCATGAAGATCCGCTCCGAGGATGGTCGAAGCGTAAAAAAGCTCGATATCAGCCCCTTTATCCGCAATCTGCCAAACAATAAAGACACGAGTTGCTTTTCCACAGATGATGCCAGCGGTAGCACATCGCAGGCCGCAGGCACGATTGAGGCAGTGCTCGCGGGCAGCAGGACGCTTCTGATCGATGAGGACACCAGCGCCACAAACTTTATGGTGCGCGATGCGCTGATGCAGAAGGTTGTTTTGCAGGAGCAGGAACCGATCGTTCCGTTTCTTAGCAGGATGCGTCAGCTCTATGAAGAAAAAGGAGTTTCCACGATCCTTGTGGCAGGCAGCAGCGGTGCATATTTTGCGGTTTCGGATCGGATCCTTCAGATGCGGGAATACGAGCCGATCGATATTACAGACCGCGCAAAGGAGGCCTGCATTGCACAGGAATACCATACAGACCGCGTAGGCGGTGCACCCGTTGCTGCAGCAATTGATGAGCCGGTTGTGGGGAAGCAGGAGCTGACAAGAGAGGGAATGAGCGCACCTGACGCTTTGGGCCGGTGGCAGGACCTGCGCGTGCCCCTTGCCAATCAGAAGATCACGGAGAGCAGAAAGGTTAAGGTCAAGGGCGCAGGCACCGATGCCGTGATCCTGAATCATGAGTCGGTGGAGCTTCGCTTCGTGGAGCAGGTGGTCGATCCGGAACAGACCAATCTGCTTGGTGCGATGCTACGTCACCTCGAAGAGCTGCGTTTTGATGGGAAGACGTCTCTGACAGGCTGCGTCAAAGCCGCTTATCAGGCGTATTGTGAAAAGGGATTTGGAGCGGTCAGCGCAGGCGGGAGCGTGCCCGGCAATCTGGCAGATGTGAGGGAGCAGGAGCTCTGGGCGATGGTGAACCGCTACAGAGGACTGAAAACCCGCTGAGATTTTATCAAAAACTTGACATGAAGGAGTATATATTCTGAAAATAGTTTACAAAACATGGCAAAATCAAGTATAATATAAGGACGAAGTGCACAAAAAGAGAGAGTTTTTATAGGAGGGGAAAAATGAATACGTTGCGAAAAAAAGCATATGCGTGACACTTGCGGTTGCCATGGCATTTGTGCTTTTGCCGATCAAGGCGAAAGCTGCACCAACGCCGACACTTCCGTTTGCGCTCAAGGCGCCGACACATACATCCCTTAGCTGGATGGAGGGTGCGGATTCTATCACGTCAATGAGTTATTCCTTTTCAAAGGATAGTGAGCTGACAGCCTTTCTTGCACAAAAAGGCAGTGTGGATGAGACAGAGCATGAGAAGGCCATGGCCAAGATAAAGGCCTGTGGTTACGATGATCTGCTTGTCGGGTATCAGGTTGACTGGGCGATTGACGATAAGCAGACCGGAGAGCGGACCGAATGAGTATTATTTTTCCGATTGGTCGGAGGTAGCCGGCTACGGTAAGCTGGCACCCGCGTGGAAGCCCTACACAAAAGCAACACTCCCTGCTCCCG
>JAGBQU010000205.1 GCA_017632755.1 Lachnospiraceae bacterium | reverse complement strand
TGAATTTTCCAAATTGTTTGTTGTCAACTTTAGTATCCATAATAAAAAAGTTTTTGAGTGTTATTAATTTGTTGTTTTTTGTTTTCTGGTGCAAAGTTATTTTTTTTGTTTTTTATGCCCAAATTTTTTTTTGCATAATCCATGATGCCGGTCGTGCTGCCGACATAGTCGGCTTTAGCCGTGACAGCGGGCAGACACTCCGGATGAACCAAAAGCTTTGCATCGGGATGGAGCGCTCTGGCTTTTTCCACATCCTTGACCGACATGCGCACATGTGTCGGACAGCCGCCCTGAAGCAGCTTGATATTCTTCTCGGGCACCTGCTTTGCGACCCACTCGCCCAGGTTGCAGTCAGGAATGAATAAAATGTTCGGATTTTCCAGATTTTTGATGATCTTGACCGCACTGGATGAGGTGACACACACATCGCAGATCGTCTTTAACTCCGATGTCGTATTGATATAGGCGGCCACCGTATAATCAGGATTTTGTGCTTTTACCATGGAGATCATTTCCACATCCATCTGGGAAGCCATCGGACAGCCGGCCTGTGGGTGGGACAAAAATACTCTCTTTTGGGGGGAGAGGATCTTTACCGTCTCCGCCATAAAGCGCACGCCGCACATCAGAACCGTCTTTTTGTCTGTTTTGGCAGCCTGGAGGCTCAGTCCGTAGGAGTCGCCCACGTAATCTGCAACCTCCCATATATTATGGCTCTGGTATGCATGAGCCAGAATGCATATGTCCTTTTCTTTTTTTAATCGCAGGATCTCGTCCTGCATCTGTCTTGTTGTAAGCATATTAACCTCTCTTTATCACACCCGGATCTCCTGCACGGATCTTTGCAAACCGTAACACATCCGCATTTCTCTGTTCATATGGATTATAGACAAGCCGTGGGTGGATGTCAATATTTGCAGTGAGAAATGAAAGTCTTTGGCGGGAATATGTTTATGATCTGTCGGTGATCACAGGTCGGCACGACTGTATAAACATGTGTCTTGTCAGTAAGATTTTTTTATGCTATAATCTTTCGCAATAGGAACAGGCAACAGAATAACCGAAAGGATCTCATGCATGAAAACAGATATCTTGATCGTCGGAAGCGGGTGCTCCGGGTTGTATTGCGCTCTGCATCTTCCGCCGGATAAACACATTATGATCATAACAAAAGCGGATCTTGAGAGCAGTGATTCCTTCCTTGCACAGGGTGGGATGTGTATGCTCCGGGACGAATCGGATTATGACGCTTACTTTGAGGACACCCTGCGGGCAGGGCATTATGAAAACGACAGAAAGTCGGTGGAGATCATGATCCGTTCCTCACAGGATCTGGTTTCCGACCTGCTCTCTTACGGAGTGGAATTTGCCAGGGAGGAAGACGGTTCGCTCGCCTTTACAAGAGAGGGAGGGCATTCCGGAAAGCGGATCGTCTTTCACAAGGACATCACAGGCAAAGAGATCACCGCAAAGCTCCTTGAGAAGGTGAAGACGCTTCCCGATGTGGCGATCATGGAATATACGACGCTTGTGGACATTCTTTGCGAAGATAATATTTGCTACGGAGCGGTGATCCGCCACAGTGACGGCACGCTCGAGACGGTAGAAGCGGATTACACGGTACTCGCCACGGGCGGTGTCGGCGGCTTGTACAGACATTCCACAAACTACCGCCATCTGACCGGTGATGCGCTTGCCATAGCCATCAGACACAATGTCCGGCTGCAGGATATCGACTATGTGCAGATCCATCCGACAACACTGTATTCACAAAAGCCGGAGGATCGTAGTTTTCTCATCTCCGAATCCGTTCGCGGGGAGGGTGCAAAGCTCTATGACCGCAGCATGCAGCGCTTTGTGGATGAGCTTCTTCCCAGGGATATCCTGTCAAAGGAGATCAAAAAGCAGATGGAAAAAGACGGTACCGAGCATGTCTGGGAGGATTTAAGGCCGATCCCGGAGGAAGAACTTGACAGCCACTTCCCCAATATCGTGGAGAAATGCAGGCAAAGAGGATACGATGTCGCAAAAGAGTGTATTCCGGTCGTTCCCGCACAGCATTATTTTATGGGTGGGATCAAGGTTGACCACGAGAGCCGTACGAGCATGGGCCGGCTGTATGCGATTGGGGAGACAGCCTGCAACGGTGTGCATGGAAAGAACCGACTGGCAAGCAATTCCCTTTTGGAGAGTATGGTGTTTGCAAAACGCGCCGCGCGGGATCTGGGCGAGCATTACGATGCGGTAAGGAACAACCCCAAGCTGTTTCAGGATGTTGATCTTTCCCTTTACGCGGATGAGAGCGCACTGAGGGAAAATTACCGGGCGCTGGTAAAGAACGAGATGGAAAAACAAGAAAAATCAAGAAAAGAGGAAAAGAACAATGTATGATCAGGTAACATTAAGATTGAACGTAGATCCGCTCATCCTGAGCGCACTTAAGGAGGATATCACAAGTGAGGACGTCTCCGCCAACAGCGTTATGCCCCGTCCGCAGGCCGGCGAGGTGGATCTGATCTGTAAACAGGACGGTATCATCTGCGGACTGCAGGTGTTCGAGCGCGTGTTCACGCTCCTTGATGAAAATACCAAGGTGGAGTTTTTTGCCGAGGACGGCGATGAGGTAAAAAACGGACAGCTTCTGGCGAAGGTATATGGCGATATCCGCACGCTGCTGTGTGGTGAGAGGACAGCGCTCAACTATCTTCAGCGCATGAGCGGGATCGCGACCTACACGCATTCGGTGGCAGCGCTCCTAGAAGGAACGCAGACAAAGCTGCTGGATACACGAAAGACAAGTCCGAACAACCGAATCTTTGAGAAATATTCCGTGCGCATAGGCGGTGGCAACAATCACCGTTATAATCTCTCGGACGGTGTGCTCCTGAAAGACAATCACATCGGCGCTGCCGGAAGCGTGGCAAAAGCCATCGCCATGGCGAAGGAATATGCACCTTTTGTCCGCAAGATCGAGGTCGAGGTGGAAACGCTTGACATGGTAAAGGAAGCCGTGGAGGCAGGCGCACACATCATCATGCTCGACAACATGTCGCACGAGCAGATGAGAGAGGCCATTGATTATATCGCAGGCAGGGCACAGGTCGAGGTTTCAGGCAATGTGACAAAGGAAAACATTGCAAAGCTGACAGACCTTGGCGTTGATTTTATCTCCAGCGGAGCCCTGACGCACTCTGCGCCGATCATGGACATCTCGCTTAAAAACATGCATCCCGTCGACTGATGCGGCAGGATGCTGACGAAAGAAAGGATTTTGTTATGAGTGGCGAAGAACGCAGAAAGGAAATTCTGCAAATCATATCCAAAGGCAGCAGACCGGTCTCGGGACATGCTCTCGCACAGCGATTTGGAGTCAGCCGTCAGGTGATCGTACAGGATATCGCGTTGCTGCGTGCGAACGGGCAGCAGATCTTTTCCACAAACAGAGGGTATCTGCTGCAGAAAGACCGGACCGCCAGCCGTGTGTTTAAGCTCATTCACACCAATGAGGAATGTGAGGAAGAGCTGCTTTTGATCGTCGATCTTGGCGGTAAAGTGGAGGATGAGTTTGTCTATCACAAGGTGTACGGGGTGCTGCGCGCCGAAATGAATATCCGTTCCCGCCGGGATGTGCAGAATTTAATCGGTGATCTTGCATCCGGCAAATCCAGCCTTCTTTTAAATGTGACATCCGGCTATCACTACCATACTGTCAGCGCGGACAGCGAGCAGATCCTCGATCTCATTCAGGAGAGGTTGGCACAGCGGGGATTTTTAGCCAAGCTGCAGGACTATGAACCGGTGGACTTTTGGAATGCCGAAAAACAGGAGGATACGGAATGCTGTTTGGAAAAAAGAATGTTTCCCACAAAGAATACGATAAGGTAAATCAACGTCCCGTCCTTCGCTGCAATGGCCTTACGGATGTGACGAAGGAATACTGAAGCATAAAAATAAAATCCCCACGATATAATGAAATAAGGATATCGAGGGGATTTTTTATGAGAAAAAAAGCCATATTACAGACACTGGCCGCCTGTCTGGCCGTGTATCTGCTCGGCACGGCCACATTCCGCTTTATGCAGCAGGAGAGAGAGACTTCCTCCGCAGGGCATGCCGGTGAGAGCTGGGGACTCGGATTCGGGCAGGAGGGTGAAAAACCGACCGGAAACCGCACGCAGGATGAGCTGTCGCGGTATAACGCGCATTTTCTGGATGATACGCAGGACAAAGTCCTCTATCTGACCTTTGATGCGGGCTATGAGAACGGGAATACCGCAAAGATTCTGGATGCATTGCAAAAGCATAAGGTGAGGGCAACCTTTTTTGTCGTTGGGAATTATCTGGAAACCAGCCCGGAGTTGGTAAAACGCATGGTAGCAGACGGTCACAGTGTAGGTAACCACACATACCACCACCGGGATATGTCTACGGCAGAAAGAGAGCTGTTTGAAAAGGAGATCGCGGATGTGGAGGAGCTCTTTGGCCGGATCACGGGCACAGAGCTTGCAAAATTTTACCGGCCTCCGCAGGGAAAGTATTGTGAGGAAAATCTGCAGATGGCAAAGGATCTGGGCTATCATACTTTTTTCTGGAGCCTCGCCTATGTGGACTGGTATGAGGATAAGCAGCCTACAAAGGAGGAGGCATTCTCCAAGCTGCTTGGAAGGGTGCATCCGGGTGCGATCGTGCTGCTGCACAGTACCTCAAAGACCAATGCAGAAATTCTCGACGAGCTTCTGACCAGATGGGAGGAGATGGGATATCGTTTTGGCACGCTGGGAGATCTGATCACGCCTTCTTCCGGTCCGGTGCCGGAAGGCAGGTCAGGGCAACCGCAATGAACATCAGCAAGCAGCCGGCGATCTCCTTGATGCTCAGTCTCTCATGAAGGATGAGCCAGCCGGACAGAGCGCTCACGACCGATTCAAGGCTCAGGATCAGGGACGCGATGGCGGGATTCATATCATTTTGACCGACCACCTGTAGCGTGTAAGCAACACCGCAGGACATCACTCCGGCATACAGCAGCGGGATCCCGGCTTGCAGGATCTGTTCCATTTCCGGTTTTTCCACGAGGACCATGACAGCCAGACTCAGAAAGCCGCAGACAAAAAACTGTTCCATGGAAAGCAACACGCCATTCACCTTCTGCACGAAATGATCGATGCATAAGATGTGTGCGGTGAAGGCAAAGGCACCCAGCAAAAGGAGTAGATCGCCCCTCTCAAAGGAAAAGCCCTCCTCTATGCGTATGCACAAAAGAAACAGGCCGCCCAGTGCCAGAATGACGCTCAGCCAGATCAGTGCCCGCACTTTCCTGCCAAAAAGCAGACCCGTGAGCGGCACAAGAACAATATAGAATGCCGTGATGAAACCGGCCTTTCCCACGGTGGACTGCTCGATACCGAATTGCTGTAAGACGGAACCGGCAAGCAGGCACAGGCCGCACAAAAAGCCGCCAAGAAGAGTATCTTTTTTGCCAGAGTCCGGTCGAGGATCTGTCCGTAAGGTGGAAGCCTCCGCCTGCTCTTTTGGTTTCCTGCCGAGAAGGATGACCGCAGGGATCAGGACAAAACCGCCTATGATGCAGCGGATCCCGTTGAAGGTAAAGGGTCTGATATAATTGGCAGCCACACTCTGTGCCACAAAGGCCAGTCCCCAGATGCTGGCTGTAAGCAACAAATAAAAGCTGTGTCGTATCTGTATCTTATTCATAGAGCAAACCTGTCTTTCCGAATGTGTTTTTTTGAAATCATCATGTGATATCTTAGCACATTTCCGGTGGACTGCAAAGTTTTTTGCGATGGCGCTTGCAAAGGTGGAAGGGATGTACCATACTAAGGATACCGGAACCGTTTTTACCGGTATGACAGCGGCAGAAAAGGATTCCGGGGATCATGGGTCTTGTAAAGTACAGGAGTGGCAATCTATGAATTATCTCTATATGATCCGGTGCGAGGATCGATCGATCTACACCGGGATCACGAAGGATCTGTATCATAGGATGGATGCACATTATTATGGTAAAAAGGAAGGAGCCAAATACACAAAGAGCAGAAAGCCTGAGCAGCTTTGCATGGTTTGGACGGTGGATTCGTGGAGCGATGCCTGTCGGTTGGAGCATTTTGTCAAGAGTCTGACGAAAAAAAAGAAGGAGGAGATCATCCGAAATCCTTCGATTCTCGAGGCGAAGATCCATGAGGCGAGGCGGGATTGCGGGATTGTCTGTCAAATTCTCGGCAAACAGCAAAATTATCCACTATTTTTGAAAGATTATCTTTCAAATTGTGAAAAAATATGATAAAATAAATTATAATCGTTTGAAATATATATTTTGACGGATGCATGCCTGAGGTCATTGGGGTAGCCTGAGGAAATGCAAAAGATTTATACTGGAGGAGAGGTTGCAACATGGAAGAGAATTATGAAGCTATGAAGGAAGAGATGGAAAACGCAGTGGATGAGATGCTTGACAAGAAATTGGAAATGAGCGGGAGAAAATCCGTACCGATTAATCTAAAGATACAGGCTCTCGTCATCCTGCCGATTTTGATCGCAATGCTTATCACACTTGCGGACATCGTCGCCATGGCGAAGGGTGTTATTGATCCCGAAGTTTTGCGCAAGCAGGTCATCGCGATCGTTGTCACAATGATTCTGGCAATCGTTATTTCGAGCGTTGTCTGCCAGATTGTTCTTGGTAAGTTTGTCAAGACGCTCAACAATGTTATGGCTGTTTTGGAGACGGCTGCTTCCGGAGATATGACCAAGGAGATCGCCAAGTCAGACAGAGCCCGCTTTGATGAGATGGGTGTCCTGGCGAGACGCGTGACGGATGTACTTTCAGCACTTCGCAGCCTGATCATCACCGTCGGTAACACCTCTGATGTCGTGCTCGACTCCGCATCCCAGCTCGAGAAGATGAGTGCGCATACAAGCTCCGTTTCGGATGAAGTTGCAAAATCCATGTCGGATATGGCAAACAGCGCGACCACGCAGGCGATGGAGACACAGACCGTTTCCGATGCCGTAAGAAAGATCGATGTCGGTATCGAGGAGACAACCTCTGCAGTGCACGCACTTATGGCGAGTGCTTCTGCCATGAAGAAGGGCGGCGAAGACGGTGTGGAGATTGTCGGAGAGCTTCAGAACATTTCGGAAAAGGTGAAAAAGCAGATTGCTATCATATATGAGCAGACGAACACGACCAATGAGTCTGCACAGTCGATCCATAAGGCGACGGATCTCATCGCATCGATCGCAAACGAGACAAACCTGCTTGCCCTGAATGCTTCCATCGAGGCGGCAAGAGCAGGAGAAAGCGGACGCGGATTTGCCGTTGTAGCTGAGCAGATCAAGAATCTGGCTGAGCAGTCCAAGCAGTCAACCAAATCCATTGAGGATATCATCAACAACCTGCTGCAGGAGTCTGAGCAGGCTGTTAAGACCATGAATACGGTTGATGCGATCATCGGTCTTCAGGCGGACAAGGTTGAGTCTACCAAATCCGTATTTGAGAATGTAAACAGTGAGCTTCAAGCTACCATGAGCGAGATCGAGACGATCGCGAACAGCACCAGTGTTCTGGGTGATGCAAAGGATCAGGTGGTCATGGCAGTAGAGAAACTGTCCTCCATTGCAGAGGCAAATGCGGCAACGTCGCAGGAGACCGCGGCAGCGTCGGAAGAGCTGGCAGCTACCATCGACAGCATGCGTGATGCTACACTGACTCTGAACAAGGCATCCGACGAACTCATCAGCGAGATGAATGTTTTCCAGGTATATTAAGCGGAATATCATATAATAAAAAAGAAGGTGTATCAGATTTCTGATACACCTTTCAGACTGAAGACAAAGTCCACGGCAACAGCCGTGGATTTTTCTGCGTAAAAGTGTCACAAATCCAGTATTTATCTGTGATTGCGGCACTTTTTCTGTTATAATAGAAGTATCAAAGTTGGGGGTGGAGATTGTACTTATGATGACTTCTAATACCGAAAGAAAACGTGAGCAGATGCAGATTGTGAGCATGGATGACCTTGTCCCGCAGGATCATATGCTCAGACTTATTGATAAGG
>JAGBQU010000204.1 GCA_017632755.1 Lachnospiraceae bacterium | reverse complement strand
GAGCTGGTCTGATCGCCAGTCCGGATTAAAAGGAGGAATCTCAAATGTTAAATGTAGGCAAAATAGAAGAAGGCTTCGTCCTCGACCACATCCAGGCAGGAAAAAGCCTCTCGATCTATCATCATCTGCAGTTAGATCAACTCGACTGCACCGTAGCGATCATCAAGAATGCGCGCAGTGACAAAATGGAGAAAAAAGATATTTTGAAGGTGGAGTGTGACATTGACATGCTCGATCTGGACGTTCTGGCTTTCATCGATCACAACATCACGGTCAATGTTATCAAGGACGGGGAGATCGTGGACAAAAAGGAGCTGGTACTTCCCTCGGAGATCCGCAACATCATCAAGTGCAAAAATCCCAGATGCATCACCTCCATCGAGCAGGAGCTGCCGCATATCTTTGTCCTGTCCGATCCGAAAAAAGAAATCTATCGCTGTAAATATTGTGAAGAAAAATACGGGGAACATTAAGTTCCCCGTTTTCTTACGCTTTTTACGTTCTGATCTGTTTTACTCTATATTACTCTCTCAGATCCTCGACCTCGAGTTTGAGCAATTCTTCCTTGGTGGGCGCCGCAAGCCGCACCAGTCTCGATGCCTGTCTTGTGATGGCATTCTCCAAAAAGTTTCTGACGTCTCTGGCATTCGCCGAGTCGATATCCTCCGTTTCATGTATATTCACAAAATGCGAAAGTGCATACGCTCTTGCCTCATCCGTCAGGGAATACTCCTGCTGCGCACACATCTGTTCCATGATCTCAAGCTGCTGCTCCGGTGTGTAATCGTCAAACTGTATAAACTTGTTAAAGCGGGATTTGAGTCCGGGATTGGAATCAATAAAATCATACATCTCTTCCGGATATCCCGCTACGATCACGATCAGATTCTCCCGGTTATCCTCCATGGCCTTTAGGATGGTATCCACCGCCTCCTGACCATAATCCCCGTCTCCTTTGTTAAGGGTCAGCGCATACGCCTCATCGATGAACAGAATGCCGTCCATCGCCTTGTCGATCACTTCTTTCACATGCTCTGCCGTCTGTCCAAGATACCCCTTGACCAGACCGGATCTGTCCACCTCGATCAGATGTCCCTTCTTTAGCACACCCAATTCTTTATAGATCGACGCAAGGATCCTGGCCACCGTCGTCTTTCCCGTCCCCGGATTCCCGGTGAAAACCATATGCTTGGACGTATAGACATTACGCATTCCGTTTTGCTCACGCATTTTCTGGACACGGATCAGATTGACCAGACTGTTGACCTCCTCTTTTACGCCGTCGAGTCCGATCATCGCATTGAATTCATCAAGCATCTCCTCAAGCGAGGATCCTCCTCCATCATCCCGTCTGTTGCGGTCTGCGCTGCTGACACGGAGAGTGCCAAACGGAACCCTGCTCTCCTCCTGCTTATCCGATTCTACTTTTCCGTTCGTTATCCGAAAGAGCTTCTCAGACGTGCTGTAATGGACATCGTGCTGTTTGAGGTAATCCTCGAGAAGTTGCATATAATATGTAAAAGCACGGCTCGTTCGCATAGACGGTTCGTGCTCAAAGAGTGCGAGAAACGACTCTCCGAATGCCCGGTAAGCGTCTACCAGGATCTGCGCCTTCTGGTGTTCAAAGAGATCTCCCTTGACCAGTCTTTGTTCGTCTGCACGCACGGCATAACGGATGACGATCGGAATCTCCCGCACAAATCCGTTCGGGATCTGCTCACTTCTCTTAAACATCCTCAATTCGTCGATTCTCGTGCTCGTACTGACCGTTTTCTTAATATATGCAAATTCCTCAGCGGATATCTCTCCATCGGCGTCCGCCAGATACACGGCGTATTTGAGCAATTCATAATGAAAGGTGTCTGCAACCATGCTCGGCTTTGTACCGTTCCCTCCGACCGGAACCGTCATGAGCAGATTACAGATCAGGTCGCAGGTCGTCATGAGCTGCTCCAAATTCAATGTATTCATGTACACCTCCGAAAAACGGATATTTTACATAAAGCTGATCACTTCGTTCTTGGGTGCCTTTGCTTTTTCCACCTTGATTGCATGAAGCACAGGCCCCTCTGCACCGTAATCCTCAAAGAATTCCT
>JAGBQU010000203.1 GCA_017632755.1 Lachnospiraceae bacterium | reverse complement strand
TGCGCTACGGCATTTATCTCCCGCTTGAGCAGCTCAGAACCAAAGCACAGGTGAAGTTGATCATCACGGCGCAGACAACGATCTCGAGTGTGACGGTTTCCAACAGCATCAACGTTCAGAAATCACCGATCGCAGCGAAAGAATTTGTAGTCCGTAAAATGGATTTGTTGAATCTTGACTAAAACAGTGATATCACAAGGCTGTACAAAGAGCAATTTAATAGGAAGAAACTTATGATAAAGAGACGGGCATATGACCCGTCTCTTTTGCGTACACAATGAGCCGCGTTCCGGCCGGCATGCTTGCACAAAAAAATAAAAAATCCTTTACATTCAAAGTTTTTTGGTGTATAGTTTGAAACGATTGAATACAGAAACTATGTAAATCAGATGATAGGGGATATGTTATGGCAAAATATCTTGTGATCGTGGAGTCGCCTGCTAAGGTCAAGACGATCAAAAAATTTCTGGGCTCCAACTACGAGGTGCTTGCGAGCAACGGACATGTGCGGGATCTTCCCAAGAGTCAGATGGGAATCGATGTGGAGCATGATTATGAGCCCAAATACATTACGATACGCGGGAAGGGAGAGATCCTTGCCACACTTCGCAAGGAAGTAAAGAAAGCAGAAAAGATTTATCTTGCAACCGACCCGGACCGTGAGGGAGAGGCTATTTCCTGGCATTTATATAAAGCGTTGAAGCTTGAAGATAAAAAAGTATACCGGATCACATTTAACGAAATCACGAAAAATGCGGTAAAAGAATCCCTGAAAAACGCAAGAGAGATCGATTCGGATCTTGTGGATGCACAGCAGGCGAGAAGAGTGCTCGACCGCATGGTGGGATATCGGATCTCTCCGCTTTTGTGGGCAAAGGTCAAGAGAGGACTCAGCGCAGGGCGTGTGCAATCCGTAGCGCTCAGGATTATCTGTGACCGCGAGGCGGAGATCGATGCCTTTATTCCACAGGAATACTGGTCGATCGATGCGATACTCTCCGCTGAAGGGGAAAAGAAAACATTTGATGCTAAGTTTTACGGCACAAAGAAGGAGAAGCTTGCGATCGAATCGCGTGAGAAACTCGATGAGATCGTAAAGAAGTTGAAAAAAGCAAAATTCCAGGTCGCTGAGGTGACAAAAGGAGAACGCGTAAAGAAGGCGCCGCTTCCTTTTACGACATCTACTCTGCAACAGGAGGCCAGCAAGGCACTCAATTTCTCCACACAAAAGACAATGCGTCTTGCTCAGCAGCTCTATGAGGGCGTGGAGATCAAAGGGCAGGGTACGATCGGTCTGATCACATATCTGCGTACCGATTCGACACGTGTTTCGGACGAGGCGATGCGTCAGGCTCAGGATTATATTGGTCGTGTATACGGCGATGCGTATCTGGCATCGGAAGCAGAGGGTAAAAAATCCGCGAACACAATACAGGATGCGCATGAAGCGATCCGTCCGACGGATATCTCACGCAGTCCCATTGAACTGAAAGAGTTTCTCTCGAGGGATCTGCTCAGACTATATCAGCTCATCTGGAAGCGTTTTGTCGCAAGCAGAATGACGAATGCAAAATATGAAACACAGTCTGTCAAGATCGATGCGGGAGAGTATCGTTTTACCGTTGCTTCTTCCAAAATCCTGTTTGACGGATTTATGAGTGTCTATACCGAGGCTGACGAGGAGAAGACCAAAACGGACAATGCCGTAAAGAATCTGGAGGAGGGCATGAAGCTTTTCCTGAAGGAATTTGAAACAAAACAGCACTTTACGCAGCCGCCCGCACATTACACGGAAGCTTCTCTTGTAAAGACGCTCGAGGAACTTGGGATCGGACGTCCCAGTACCTATGCGCCGACCATCGGAACGATCCTTGCGAGACGGTATGTTGTAAAAGAGGCGAGAAACCTATATGTAACGGAGCTTGGTGAGGTGGTAAACCGCATCATGAAGGAATCCTTTAGCAGTATTGTGAATGTAAACTTTACGGCAAATCTCGAGGATCTGCTCGATAAGGTGGAAGAGGGAGCGGTCGACTGGAAGGTTGTCGTGCGCAATTTCTATCCGGATCTGGACGAGGCAGTCAATGTGGCTGAGAAAGAACTCGAGAATTATAAGATAGAAGATGAGGTCACCGATGAAGTGTGCGAGATGTGCGGCAGGAATATGGTGATCAAATACGGCCCGCATGGTAGATTTTTGGCTTGTCCCGGCTTCCCGGAGTGCAGAAACACAAAGCCGTACCTGGAAAAGATCGGGGTGCCCTGTCCGAAGTGCGGAAGTGATGTGGTGCTTCGCAAAACCAAAAAGGGACGCGTATACTACGGATGTGCGAACAGTCCGGAGTGTGATTTTATGGCATGGCAAAGACCGAGTACGGAGAAATGTCCCAGATGTGGATCGGTCCTGCTCGAAAAGGGAAATAAGCTGGTATGTGCGGATGCGCAGTGTGGTTTTGTGAAGGCGAAAGAGCAGGAAAGACCGGAACCTGTCCGCGCATAAATACCACATTGGTCAGACGTATATCTCTTACGATACCGTATATTATTTAAATTAACAAAAAATTGTATGCGCATTGCAAATAATTTTTGCAAAATTA
>JAGBQU010000202.1 GCA_017632755.1 Lachnospiraceae bacterium | reverse complement strand
GGAAGGAGAAGGAGAAGAGGCATCGGAACAGGCGGATTCTGTCATTGAGAAGGAAGGCGGAGCCGGTGGCAAAGCGATCGAGACAGGGGATAGAGAAAGGAAATGATTGCAGCCGTTACAGAGCATGTATTTGATGTGTTTTGGCTGGGGAGGTCGACATGGATGAGATGGAGAGAAAGAGACTGTGGATCCGATACAACCAGACGAAATCTACAGACCTCAGAGAAAAGATCATATTGGAATATGCGCCTTTGGTAAAGACTGTGGCCGGTCGTCTGAGCATGTACCTTGGCTACAATGTGGAATACGAAGATCTGGTGAGTTACGGTATTTTGGGTCTGATCGATGCGATCGACAAATACGATACCACCAAGGAAGTGAAATTTGAAACCTATGCGTCGCTTCGTATCAGGGGAGCCATCCTGGATCAGATACGGAAGATGGACTGGATACCGAGAACGATCCGGCAAAAGCAAAAACGCATAGACGCAGTTATAAAGGAAGTGGAGCAGACAAAAGGTCGTTCGGCAACGGATGAGGAGCTTGCGCAGGGACTTGGGATCACAGCAGATGAACTGACGGACTGGCAGTCGCAGATGAAGGTGACTGCGGTCGTATCCCTCAACGAGTTCCTTGAGCAGGGGAGTGAGATCCCCAACGAACGGGGAAGGGTGTCGCGGGAGTTTTCACGTCCCGAAGAGATCTATGAACAGAAAGAATTAAAAGAAGTGTTGCAGGATGCACTCGCGCTCTTGACAGAAAAAGAACAAAAAGTGATCCTGTTATACTATTATGAGGAGCTTACACTCAAGGAGATCAGCCGGATCCTGGAGGTTTCGGAGTCCAGAGTCTCACAGCTCCACACGCGTGCACTGGAAAAGATGAAGACGAAAATGGGAAATTACATGGGGCTGCTTGGCAGAGTGTAGCGTAGCATAGAAGAAAGAGGAGAGGAGGATCCCTATGAATGGTTATTTTCAGTTACAAATAGGTAAGCGTGTCACAGGGTTAAAGCTCTTTCCTCCCAGGGACGACGGCAAACCGATTGACGTAGCGGAAATCATGGCATATCTCAGAGAGCGGAAGATCGAGCCGATCGATATGGTAGCTCTAAGCAGGAGTGTTAGTTCGCTCAAAGATGAACCCATGACAATTGAACTCGTGCAAAGAGTCGTTTCTCGGGTTAATGAAGGCTATCGCTTTAAGGTGTCTGAGGATGGTATGTTGGCAGTGGCGCGTTTTTATCCGCCGTCCGAGGAGGGGGAGCGCCTGACAAGAGAAGAATTGATCACGGCGCTGAATCAGCAAAAGATTGTCGTCGGCATCGATATGGATGTTGTGGAAGATTTTTTGGAAAACAGACAATATTGTACCGATTATGTCATTGCAAGAGGCAGGGAACCCAGGCAGGGGAAGGATGCCGAGATCGAGTATTTCTTTAACACGGATCTTTCCAGCAAACCGACCGTTCGTGAGGACGGTTCCGTGGATTTCTTTCATTTGAATACGATCAATCACTGTACGCAGGGACAACTGCTGGCCAGGCTGACAAAGGCTGTACCGAGTTTTCCGGGATCGGATGTGCACGGCGGGATCATCAAGGGGCGTGAGGTGAAGAGGCTTACTTTAAAGCACGGTCGTAATATGGAAGTGTCCGAGGATGGGCTGGAACTGTATTCGACCATTAACGGACATGTTTCCCTGACCGAAGACACGGTTTTTGTATCCGATGTGTTTGAGGTAGAGAATGTCGGACCAGCGACCGGAAATATCGAGTCTGCAGGCAGTGTGCTGGTCACCGGCAATGTGCAGGCTGGCTTTCGCATTGAGGCCAAGGGTAATGTGGAGGTGCGCGGTGTTGTGGAGGGTGCCACGATAGATGCCGGAGGCGATATCATCATCGGCCGGGGAATGAATGGCATGGGCAAAGGAAAATTGTTTGCCGGAGGCCGTATCATTGCAAAGTATATTGAGAATTCCACGATATCGTGTGCGGGATATATACAGGCTGAGTCGATCCTGCTCAGCAATGTCAATGCGGGAACAGAGATCGAAGTAGACGGAAAGAGGGGCATCATTGCAGGCGGTATTATCCGTGCAACAGAGAAGATCACCTGTAAAACACTCGGCTCTCCCATGGGCGCGGATACTGCCGTAGAGGTGGGAGTGGATCCGATGGCGAAGGAACGTTTCCAATTTTTGCAAAAGGATCTTTCCGATATTCAGAGAAATATGCGCAATATCAAGCAGGTTATAGATAATGCGCAACAAAAGCTGAATGAAGGAGCAAAGCTCAAGCCGGAGCAGTTAAAGTATTTTCAGACCCTTGTGCAGTCGTATAAACAGCTTGAAAAGAAGCTGGATCAGGAGCTGGAAGAATATGGGCTCCTTGAGACTACACTGAAGAGTAACGGAGATGCCTGTGTGATCGTAAAAGGAGAGGTTCATCCGGGTACCAAGATCACGGTTGCCGATGCGTCCATGATCGTGAAAACTACCATCAAATATTGCAGGCTCGAGAAGAGCGATGGAGAAGTGAAGTTCTCGTCACTGTAAGCGTGTGTGCGGATTTCAGTATCTTGTGGTAAGAGACGGACCGATGATGAGGAGATAGGGAAGTTGCGGAGGTGAGGTCATGGCAATCAGTCCAATTGAATTTCAGGGTATAATCAATCGAACACAGGATATGACAATGTTGCAACACAATGAAGAACATAAAGGGATCCTGCATCAGGCGCAGTTTCAGGTGGAGACTGAAAAAAATGCCCAGCATAATCTGAATCAGGTACGTCAGTCGGATGAGACGGAGCCGAAAAAGGATCAGAGTGATGCACGGGAAAAAGGCAATGGAATATATATGGGCGACGGTGGGAAAAACAGGAAGAAAAAAGAAGGGGATCCTGCCGGCGGAAAGGTGGTTCGTAAGGATAGCAGTCACTTTGACGTATCTATCTGACGCATCTTGGCAAGGAGAGGTTTTATTATAATGACAACGATAGAAATACTCTTATTGATCGTAGGAGGAGTGATATTTGTACTTAGTTTTTTGATCCCACAAAAAAATGGTGTGCAGAGTGGAGAGACTGCTCCCACCCGGGAGGAAGTCAGACAGCTCTTGGCAGAGGAGATCAAACAGGTACGCGGCGATATGCAGGACATGGTTGATGAGACCGTGGGCTATTCGGTGGAAAAAGCAGAACGTGCAATGGAACGGCTGACGAATGAGAAGATATCAGCCGTTTCTGAGTTTTCGAATACGGTTCTCACAGATATCAACACCAATCGAGATGAAGTCATGTTCCTGTATGACATGCTCAATGACAAACATGAGAACCTGAAGCTGGTAGCGCAGGAAGTGACGATGACCACGCGGGAGGCAAAACGGACAGGAGACGAGTTAAAGGAACTTTTGATACAAAATTCAGATCAGGAAATTCTGACTGAGGATGGTGGAAGAACTGCGCAGGTTGCAACCGCCAAGAAATTGCACGAGGATGCTTTTGTTCCGTTTGATGTGCATGCGGTTGAGAAAGTGGATCCTGCAAAGGTGCCGAAAAGAAAGAAGAAGGCAAAGGCATCCGCGAAAGCAGAACCTTCGGCACTGGAGATCCTCGCACAGATGAATCAGGAATCCAATCCGCCGATTCAGCAGGAGACGGATCCGGAAAAGCCACAGTCCGCGATCGGGGGGAATGTTACCGGATCCGGCAATAATAATGAGAAGATATTGCAGCTGCACCGGATGAACAAATCCAATGTCATGATCGCAAAGGAGTTGGGTCTTGGCGTGGGTGAGGTCAAGCTGGTCATTGATCTGTATAAGGAGATGTGAAGGAAGATAAGATGAATCTGAAATATTATTTGCGAGGTCTGGGGATCGGTATTCTCGTGACTGCGTTGATCATGGGAGTGGCGGCGGATCGTCATGAAAAAAAAATGTCGGACGATGAGATCCGCAGGGAAGCCGTAAAGCTTGGAATGGTCGATGGGACCGAGGTGC
>JAGBQU010000020.1 GCA_017632755.1 Lachnospiraceae bacterium | reverse complement strand
TTTGGGGTTTACCTGCTTCATTATACAAAAGCGTGACAAATTCCGTTCTTTTCAGCTTTGCATTCAAATCAAACAAGGTGGATTTCTTTCCCTGCATGATCCCCTGTTCGTATACAAAGACAATATAGGGATACTGCCAGTTCTTCACCGACACATCTAAAAAAGGAATCCTGATTGCCAAGGTAGACTCCGCTTTTTCAGCGACATCGTCTTTACGACTGCAGACAACCTGTACCGTTCCCATTCCTGTGCCTGTGAAACTGCCGTCCTCTGCCATGTCTACCACTCCCGATGGTGTGACCGTCCACTCATATTCGCCGGACGCATCCTGCGCAAATCCGGCACCGTTAACGGATAACAGCATTTGTCCTTTGTCACCGATCGCAAGCTCCGGCGTCTCCGTTGCAAGTGCAAGAACATTCCGAACCGTGACGGTCGTATCGGAATGATACGCTCCATCCTCTGTCGTACAGGTGATCACGGTGGTGCCTCTTCCCACTCCGGTGACTACACCATTTTCATCCACAGTGGCGATCCCGTCATCTTCCGTTTTCCAATTCACGCGCTTATCGGATGCACTTTCCGGCAAGACGTTTGCATTGATCCGGTACTCTTCCCCTACCTGCAGAGAGAGATTTCCGACCGTCTCCACACCGCTTACGGCAATGTCACCGGTAAGCTCCGTATTGTCCGTAAATGCTTTGATGCGCAAATTACCGCCATAGTTTGTCCCTGCATCCTGCCAGTTCCGGTTGATTTTGAAAAAGCTCTGATTCTCCAGACAGCCGGCTACATAGTTCGTATTATTCCACACCGTTGTATTCTCCAGCACGATCCGCACGTCACCGTCTTTTTTCAGATCGATCACAACCGCAAACGCAGAAGACGGCTCCAGCAGGATCTCCTCCGGCAGTTCAACCGTATAATAACCTTGAAATTTGGTGGAACCGCACACCGGATTCTGCAGGCATGCTTTCCCGCTGGCAGGATTCGTCTCATCCTT
Organism: Lachnospiraceae bacterium; assembly: GCA_017632755.1. The sequence continues at coordinate 562 of JAGBQU010000020.1, read as the reverse complement.
CAGATCCTTGTATATCTGAATACTGTAGTCAATGTTGGTATTCCCCACTTCAAAAGCTACTGCCCGCAGCGCCTCTTTGACATCCGTACTCTGCGTCCTGAACACGTTGGCTATGGAAATGGTGTTCTGTACCTGAAGATACTTATTCATAAAGGAACCATCGTACTGATAATTGTTATCATAATTGTCAGCAGCTTCCCCCACCAAAACACAGAAACCGTCCTTCAGTGTGGCATCCTCATAGGACAACCAGATATACCCCTGATCGCCAAAAGTGGTACCCCAACTGTTCTTGACCAGCCATGCACCATCTGTGGCAGGTTGCGTTTTGAAACTATCTCTGCTGAAATTATCATCCCAGCCTACGATCGCTATGGCATGATTGGACGCATGATCAAAGGGATCGTAATATCCTGCGGTGACATTGTCGAGGTAACTGCTCTGATAGTACATTGCCGCCGACACCGCGCCGTAATTTACAATTGCCTCCTTGATCTCGGTCACATCCTCCCGGTTGATCAGATACGCCTGCTGCACATGTACCAGGTCATTCAGATAGGCC
>JAGBQU010000201.1 GCA_017632755.1 Lachnospiraceae bacterium | reverse complement strand
TACGATATCCGGTTGCTGCGATCTGCTTTCTTTTATAAATTTCATATATGCACAATCCAGTGCAAAGTAATCCACATCGTATTCATCTGCGAAGGGCAGCCGGGTTGCATCCGCTTTCGCGGACTGCTGCGTCCTTTTTACGTTCTCGAAATAGAAGTGGTCAAGCAGATCCATGTTGTATGGCAGCGCATCGCCCTGTTCTCCAAAGCGATATACAATCGGACATTCCAGATCACCCTGTTGCGTGGCGACATATAAATGTGTTCCTTCAATCCACGCATTTTGCACGCCGATCTTTGTTGTATCGTATTCATACGGGACCACCGCAAATGCATATTGTTTTTTCTCATCCCCGTATGCGACAGCGATCAATCTGTCCGCTCCCAGACGAAGGCTGAGTTCATCCAGATTATTCTTGCTGGCTTTCTGGTTATACCCTCCGTAATTTGTCTCATCGATCCGGCCGGTGATCGTCGCCGGTCTTCCCTCCGAGACAAAGGCGCACACATAGGTATTGATCTGGTTTGCGATATCCGAATTATTGGCGCCCGCCACAAATCCGCCTGACCGGATCCTTCCCTGTGAGCGATTGTATTGGAAGGAAACCTCGTCCACGTAATAATTGTTTCCGCAATAGCGGAATGTCTCCAGATTCTCATCCAGAGTGTTGATCTTAAAGTCCGTGATCTTTCCGACTTTACCGCCGTTTAAGCTGCGCAGGCTTCCGTTACCGGCAAAGCCGAGCATTTTCACACTAAAGCAATTCTGTATCGTACTGTAGCCAACCTTAGGAACGCTCGTGTCATACTTCTGTCTGCCCGCAAAAATGCCTGCTGAGTTATAACTGATCAGAACATCATCCCGGGTGATCCCCTGGAAATTCCAGATATGGGACGTATAATTCCGGCAGGAATCCATGTTGATAAAGATACTGTTTACCGAAGTCTGGGACTGCACGCCATCCTTGATATATCCGCCGACTTTTCCCAATATGCCTGCATCGGTAGAATAAGAATACACCCTCGCACAGACACCGTTGACACAGTCTATGATATTTACGGTGTACATATTTTTGCTTTGAGGCGCCGATATCATACCCACCACGCCACCGACGTCGTTGGCCGTCATTCCGCCCATCTTGTTTCTGCGGATATTGGTCTCATATTCGAGTCCCTGCATCGGAAAGCCCACGACCCCATGGTTCTGACAGTGCAGAACATTGTTGACCTGATCGGGCTTAAGCTCCGTGTAATGCGCCACGATACCTCCTGCGGCACCGCTGTAGCCGCCTCCTTGCGTTGTCGTATATCCGGTCATGAGGGTTCCGTAATTGAAACAGTATTGCACGGTTCCGCCCATTCCCTTAACCTGCGCGATCACACCTCCGGCATTGTTCCCGTAGTAGTTTAAGACCGTTCCGGCATTGATACATTTTTCAATCGTCCAGTCTCCTGCAAGCGTGTTATTCTGGGTACCCACAACACCACCTACATAGTAAAAGTTTCGATCGTATGCGGCGGAAGTCACCTGACTGCTGTCATTGATCACGTTTCCTTCGTTTGGCACTGCCGCAAGCTCATTTCTCACATATGCAAAGTTGACATTGTAGCTTACCTTATCCGCTCCGGCAGTGTTCTCACCGATCACGCCTCCGATGGCATTATACTTTACGGCAGGCAGGTAGTTCTCAACCAGCCATTTTCCGGAAGCACAGTAATTCAATTGGCCACTTGTCCCGTTAAATCCCGCGATTCCACCAACATATCCTTTCCCCTCATCCAGGCTGATCACACAATGATTGCTGCCTGCATCGTAAGGATCGATATGAATACTTCCCTCATCGTAAGCTTTTTGGGGCAGCGCATACACGCAGATGCCCTGATCCGGTCTGTATCCCGGAGCGGGAAGATAACCGCAATGCGCCTTGACACGATCCGTGAGTGATCCCGTCTTCTCATCCAGGAAAAGCTGATTGAGCTGATTCACGGCATTTTGTGCCGGCGTCGCGCCATTTGCATCTGTGGTCTCTATGGGAGATGAGACCGCTCCGAGGTATCCGCTTATCTGATCCGCAAACGCCATATCGGCGATATCCTTTGTCTCCTCTGTTGCGACAAGCCATTCCTCCTGGGCATCGTCCTCATAAAAAACCTTGTCCGTATATCCGCATGCAGCGATCTTTCCGAGATTCACCGCAGCGATCCCGCCAACCATGCCATTCTTAACCGTCAATGTGCTCTGCTTACGTATCTGCCCGTCCTGCGTGCATAAGCTCGTCAGATAACAATGTTCTATCTCCGATGCTTTATCATTATATCCGCATATGCCGCCCACCGCCGAGCTGGCTGACAGCTTCTGCACCTCGGAGTTCGTTTCGACAAAGTTGCAGGCTCCGCCGACACGGATCGTCGATCCGATCAGATAACAATCCTTGATCTTCGATGTGCGGGTATCGGACCCGTTTATTGCAACGATACCTCCGATCTTGGTTCCTGCAAAGCCACCCAGCAGCTTTGTGATATTTCCGCCAAAGCGGCATCTCTTTACGACACCCAGATTTTCCCCTACAACTCCACCGATACAGTTTGCATGGCCTGTGTCTGCAAGATCAAACATAACGGTAACATTTTTTACCACACTGTTATTGATCCCGACCGCTCCGCCGATGATCAGATTTGTCTCGGGCGACTCATATCCCAGATAGATGCCGGATCTTCCACCATCTACCACTCCGTCATTCTCTCCAACCAGAAAACCGAATGTATGCATCTCCTTTCCGGAGATCAGGATCCTGGTATTCTCCTCCAGCTGTGTGACAGCGCTCCTGCATTGATATACAATACTGTTTTTATGGTTTGTGGAGGTGATGATACCGGCGAACAACATATTCCCCTCTATCTTGGGAATATATGCCTGATCCGCATGATCTGCATCAGCCTTTGCACGGTCAACCACACACTTGCTCATATATCCGTAATTCTCAGAGGCAATCCCCGCGGCAACACCGTTTCCGGCACTGGGACTTCCGTAGGAAACACAATCCTTTATATATCCGCCTTCTCCATTGACCCCCACGATGCCTCCGACGAAATCACTTCCGCTTGAATCCCCATAATTATGGCAGTTCAAGAGATGCGCAACTGCATCATCGGGAATCTTCGGATCGTTTTCCGCATCCAGCGGGATCTGACTGTTTGCCTTGCCGGAAATATAAAGATTGCCCACAATTCCTCCGGTGAAAGCCGCACCCTTCACATCCGCCTTGTTCATGATCGACTGGGTCTGCCAGTCTCCGAAAAGATTATCCTCTTCCTTCGTGCTCTTTACCAGTTTGTAAACAGTTACCTGATTTCCGGCTGCATCCGTCTCGGTAACCTGCTTGCGGATCCGCCTATACATCGGCAGATAACCGCCCTGTGCATCCGGCGACAATCCTTTGTTTGCCGCAACCAGCTCCCCGGAAATGCCGATTCCCAGCTGATCGGTCTGCGTTTGATACTCCCCGTAGACATAGCCAAAAAGACCCCCCACTCCATATGCGTAGTAATCTGCATTTGTCTTTCCTCCGGAAAGGATCTGTGCATGATCATAGATCATTTCACGCGCTACTATGTCGGTAACCGCCGGTGCATCTTTGATGTTGGCGGCCGTTCCGGATATCGTGGCATCAACGCTTCCTGCCGTTCTTATCCTGTCAAATACGGCCTCCGCCTTCAGCACGGCCGTGCCGGCAACCATCCCCACGCCGCAGCCATACATCTGATTGAGGTAGGGCTCATTTGCGGGATGTTCCATTCCGGCAGTGACTGCTTCTTCCTCATCTCTCAGATTGGCAAATACGCTCGCCTTAACCGCACATTCCTTATCAAAATAGAGTTCTCTGCAATATCCCTCATTTCTTCCGCACAGAATTCCCACTGCCTCCAGGGAATCTGCATATACGGACGTATCGGCCTGCCCGGATATTGCGTGCTGCGCAGCCGAAAGTGCCGTCACCTTCGCCTCCGAAAAGATCAATCTTTGGACTGTTCCGCGATTTGTGCCAAACAGCCCCAATGTCTTTGCAACGTTGACAGGTGCCGCAGGATCGGTGAGCGTTCCATCGGATTTGTATCGATAGAGAGCGCCACTCTCATTGGTGATGAGCAATCCCGTTATCTGATTTCCCTGCCCGTCAAATACACTTTTTTCACCCAATTTCGGTATCATCGGGAATCCGGTCTTTGTCGTATCCTCCGATGCGTAAAGCACAGCCCCCGTGGTCTCTTTTAACGGGTCATAGATCACACCGTCTTTCCAGTCCAGATCCTCTGTCAATGCATACATACGGTCAGTTGCGCTTGCGTACTGCTCCATGTAACGGATATTGGAAAGATGCCTGCACCTTGCGATCTCATAGACATCATCCCGCGCCGCAAAACTGCTGCCTGCGACCTTTGTCGCAAACAGATCATTCTCCACATTGGAATCCATCGCCGGGCCTGTCGCATACGCTATCAGCGAATCCTTGGGCTGCACCAAAACCCGTGCAAAGATATCCCGCGGCGATGTTCCGAGAAGCCTTGTGATGCTGTAACCCGTCTTATCCGTTCTGCCGGATTCGAGCTTTTGCTTCATAAGTGCCATTGTCTGTCCGGTGGAAAGGGCATCCAGCGTAAGAGAAAGCACATATTCTTCCGCACCCTCCGCATCGGTCCGCGAATCAAAGGAGAGAACAAACGCATAATCGCCCAAAGAGTTTCCGTCCGCATCCGTCACCTGCGTCTGCACAAGTCTGGGCTGATCCACCGCTCCGCCGAGCATGCTTCTGTCAACGGAAAAAGAGCATTGCAACGCCGGCTGCATGCCTGTCTGCGAAGCGTCATACAGCTGCACCGTAAATTGTGTGTCCGCATCGGCATTTACCGAGGTACTGCTCATGGTAAGATGCAGGGTCTCCTCATTGTGTAGCTGACACTCCTTCATCCTGAGTTCCTCCGCGCGCGCCAGCTGCACCACATTGACCTGATCTGCAGCGTAGTACCCCACTGCATAATCCTCCCGATATTCCGGGGTTCTTCTTTCCTTGATGATGTAAAAATCACCGCGGACAACGCTCTCCTGTGCGCCATAGGAAATGGAGTCCGCCCATGTACTGTAAAAGGCAGAGTAGACCTTTCCGGCGGTCAGATCAAATTCCAGCACAATGGAACCGTTTAGCTGCTCCGTTTCGCTCACATAAGTTCTGAGCAGGTCAAATATCTTTTTGTCCGGATCCGCCTGATAATCCCCTGATCTCACCGCGAGATAGCCATATTCATGCTCATTGCCCTCATTGTCCGGTTTTGTGGGAATACCGTATGTCGCTTTGTCAGGGCCGCTTCCCTCTCCACTCTGCGAAAACAACGTCATCTCGCCTTTTAACTGCTCCATGTATTCATCCAGAGTGCCTCTGCTCTCTGCTGCCGAAAGGGCAGACTGCGCCCCCATATAAATGATCTTTGCTTTTTCCTCGCTACTGGTGTACTCATAGTGCGCGATCCAGCCCATAACGGCCCACACCGCAACACTCATTGAGATTGCGATCACCGTGATCACCGCTATCATTTCCAGCAACGTAAATCCTGCATTTTTATTTACCGATCCGTACTGTTTTTCCATATCTTTCGCATCCACTCTCGTATCTTATAATAAAAATGTGCATTCTTATGTATATTTCATCGGCATAAAACGGCATATTTATTATATCTTTTCCTTATTTTCCCCCAAAAAGCATGCACCGTTTTTTTACATCCGTCAATCCTGACCTTGTACAAACTTTTGGCGCGCAAGAAAGCTTGCCGCTTGCGGCTGCCCTCTTTCCTCAAACCGGTGAGTAAAGCTCACAACCATCCGGCCAGGCGCGACAGATCAGGCTCAGGCCGTACTGCTTCGCCATGCGGACAGAATCAGCGGTAGGCACAGACTTTGACACAAGGACCGGCACGCCGGCTGCGATCAGTTTCTCCGTCATGTCAACGGGAACCCGTCCCGAAGTGAAAACCATACATGTAGAAAGGTCGATATGGTTCAGGATTGCGAAGCCCACTGCTTTGTCCACTGTATTGTGCCTGCCTATGTCCTCAAAGCAAACTGTCTCGTTTGCGCCATTGTCACCGGTCAGGAGCAGAATACTTTTATGTACCGCCGCCGTGTCCCCATGCAGCCCTCTATCGTCCTGAAACACCCTTGTCAGATAAAAAACCTTTTCCCAGTCCACCTCATGCTTCCCGATGGGATGTAATTGTCTTTTGCCCTCCACGTCACAAAATCTGTGGTTGGCGCTGCAGCAGGAAAGCTCCTTGTCAAGAATCGGCTCCGGCATCTTTTGCGCATCCAGAAGGACCGTGGCGGTATGCTCCGATCTACACAGGAAAAACAGCTTTACATCCTCCGCGCTGTCGATGATGCGATCGGTATAGAGCCTTCCGTAAACAAGTTCCTTCAAACGATCCTGCGTACAGACCAGATGATACATCGTTTTTTCATTCACCACGATTTCCAATTCATGTTCCTCGAGACACACCCTGCTTTTGGGCTCCTTTGTCCCGTCCAAAGCCACCTTGTACAAATTAGTCCGCTCTGTATTCATCCGTCCGCCTCTCCTCTCAGAATCCGCAGACCATGTTCCAGATTTGGCAGCAGATAATCCAGACATTCCCGTACGGCTTTCGGACTACCGGGCAGGTTGACGATCAAGGTTGTGCCGCGTATCACGCTGACCGCACGGGATAACATCGCGCGCGGTGTGATCTGCATACTGTGTGCTCTTATCGCTTCCGCAACCCCGGGCGCGTTCCGCTCGGCTGCCCGCAGCGAGGCCTCCGGCATTCTGTCTCTTACGGAAAATCCCGTTCCGCCTGTTGTCAGAATAATGTCCGGACTCTCCTGATCCGCTATCCGGACAAGCTCCTGATACAATAACTCTTCTTCATCCGGCAATACGATGGTCTCGGTCACCTGATATCCGTTCTGCTCAAGCAACGTGGCAACAAGCGGTCCGCTCTCATCCTCATATGTGCCCCGATAGGCTCTGTCGCTTGCGGTGATGACTGCAGCCCGAAAGGGCAGATATTCTCTCTTTACCATATCATCCGTTCTGACCATTCCCCCCTCGAGGACACGCGCAAAAACACCTTCCCTTGGCATGATGCAGTCACCCGTCCTCGTTCTGATCTCACAGCCAAGGTGACATTCCTTCCCGATCTGCGTGATCTCAAGAAGCGCCTCCCCGCAGCGAAGGCGCGCCCCGATAGGGCAGGTTCTAAGATCCAGGCCTTCCACCAGAAGATTTTCTCCAAAGGCACCTGCTTCGATCTTCATTTTGGACCGCTCTTCAAATTCGCGGACACGATCCAGAGAGAGCAGACTCACCTGCCTGCCGCTCCCCGCATGCGCATCTGTCTCCAGACCATGATCCTCTCGGATCCGGCATTCGCCGACATCCTTCTTAACGGTCCCCTTTTTTTCACTGATACATACTGCCGCGATTTTTCCCGTATTCACTCCATCATCCTCCGATCTGTACCATCTTTCTTTCCTCGCAAAGACCCGCAGCGTCCCGGAAGGCGTGTGCCGCAGGCTTTCTTCGGATTGCCTCCCCGATCAGGTCGGCAAGTTCATCGTCCGTGCATCCTCCTCGCAGGGGAGTTTTCAGATCCACCCCATCCGGATACTGCAGACACAACTTCAAAAAACCATCCGAGGTGAGTCTTACCCTGTTGCAGGCATGGCAGAACTGATGTGACAGAGGACTGATAAAACCGATCCTCCCTTGAAATCCCGCAAAACGATAGTAGCAGGCAGGTCCGACACCTGTCTCTGACCGCAGGCTTTCTGCCCTGCCAAAACGTTCTTCCAGCCGGCACAGCAGCTCATCCGACTCCACGCCATCATAGCCTTTTCCGCATCCAAGGGGCATAAGTTCAATGAAACGCACATCCACAGGGTCATCCTTTGCAAGCAGCGCCACCTCTTCTATTCCCGCACTGTTGATATC
>JAGBQU010000200.1 GCA_017632755.1 Lachnospiraceae bacterium | reverse complement strand
CTCGTAGACGCGGAACTGATGGTAGTTGCTCGGCCGCCACCTGCGCTCGATCAACTGCTTGCGAATGGCGCCTAGATTCGCCTCCAGCCTGCGCTCGAACTTCTTTGTCGCAGGCTTGGACGAATGGAACCTGCGGAAATTGCGCCAGCGTCTGTCCTACCGGTGCACTTACCCTGAAGCGGGAAGAAAAGTATCGTAACTGGGAGGTCAAAAAGGTCTTGACGACATGTCCGCACTGTGCGACAGGCTGCCAGTATTATCTGATCGTGAAGGATAACCGGATCGTCAATGTGGAAGCCGCAAACGGTCCGTCCAATCATAACCGTCTGTGTGTCAAGGGAAGATCGGGAAGCTTTGATTTTGTCCACGCGCAGGACAGACTGAAAAAGCCGCTGATCAAAAATCGTGAAACGGGAGAGTTCCGGGAAGCATCCTGGGAGGAGGCAATCTCCTATACGGCAAAGAATTTCCTTGAGATCAAAGAAAAGCATGGCGGCGATGCACTGGCAGGATTTGCCTGCTCGCGCTCGGCCAATGAAGATATCTACATGGTTCAGAAGATGGTGCGCACGTGTTTTGGCACCAACAATACGGATAACTGTGCCCGTGTATGTCACTCCGCTTCGGTAACGGGACTGGCTAAGACACTCGGATCGGGAGCCATGACGAATCCGATCCATGATATCACGCATGATGTGGATTGCATCCTCCTGGTCGGATCGAATCCGGAGGAGGCACACCCGGTTGTGGGAATGCAGATCCGGAGGGCAGTTAAGGATGGAACAAGGCTGATTGTTGTCGACCCGAGAGATATCGGACTGACCAGATCTGCGGATATCCATTTGAAGCTTCGTCCCGGCACGAATGTGGCATTTGCAAACGGTATGATGCATGTGATGATCAAGGAGGATCTGATCGACCACGATTATATACGTGATCATGTGGAGGGCTTCGAGGAGCTGAAGAAGCTCGTGGAAGATTATACACCCGAAAAGGTTGCCGAGATCTGTCACATCGATCCTGACCAGCTGGTCGAAGCTGCCCGCATGTATGCGACGGCAAAGAAAGCTCCGATCATATACTGTCTGGGTGTGACCGAGCATTCGACAGGAACCGAAGGTGTTATGAGCATGTCCAATATGGCTGCTTTGTGCGGAAAGATCGGAAGGAGCGGTTGCGGCGTGAATCCCCTGCGCGGACAGAACAATGTGCAGGGTGCCTGTGACATGGGAGCACAGCCCACGGATTACCCCGGTTACCAGAAGGTTGATAACGAGCAGGTTCGGGCGAAGTTTGAAAAGGCGTGGGGCGTACCCTTGAGTCCTGTGCCCGGTCTGAAAGCCACAGAGGTATTCCCGGCTGCCATTGAAGGAAAGATCAAGGGACTGTACATCTGCGGTGAGGATCCGGTGGTGTCCGATCCGGATACACATCATATCATCAAGGCACTCGAAAGTCTCGATTTTCTTGTGGTACAGGATCTTTTCATGACCAAGACGGCACAGTATGCGGATGTGATCCTGCCGGGTATCAGTTATGCTGAGAAGGAGGGTACCTTCAGCAACACGGAACGTCGTGTGCAGCGTATCCGCAAGGCAGTTACTCTGGACGGAGACATGCGTCCGGATACAGATATTCTGATCGATCTGATGAATGCGATGGGCTATCCGCAGAAATATATGACACCTGCACAGATCATGGATGAGATCGCTGAGGTGACACCGAGCTTCCACGGGATCAGTCATGCAAGACTGGATGCCGGAGAGAGTCTGCAGTGGCCATGTCCGGATAAGGATCATCCGGGTACACCGATCATGCATGTGGGACATCCGGTGCGCGGAAGGGCGCGTCTTTATCCTGCGGTATATAAGGCATCACAGGAGCTTCCGGATGAGGAATATCCGTATATCCTGATGACGGGACGTATTCTCTACCACTACAATGCCGCAGCCATGACATCCCGTGCACCGGGGCTTATGGATATCGCAGGGGAAGGCTTTATTGAGATCAATTATAAGGATGCCGACCGGCTCGGCGTTGCAAATAACGAGCGCATCAAAGTGCGCAGCAGAAGAGGAGAGATCACTGCCACGGCGCGTGTGGGACGCAAGGTTTCGGAGGGTGAGACCTGGATGCCGTTCCACTTTGAGGATTCGCCGGTCAATGTGATCACAAACGCTGTGCTGGACGATTTTGCGCGGATACCTGAATATAAAGTCTGTGCCGTGCAGCTGGAGAAGATAGCAGATGAATGATAAAGTCCAAGAGCTTGAAATCGAGGAGGCACTTACAGCATTGCTGGATTGCATTTCTCCGATCATGGAGACGGAGATGATCAAGCTGGATGATGCAAACGGGGCGGTCTGTGCCGGAGATATCCGTGCGGGTGCCCCCGTTCCTGCATTTCCGAGATCCGCTATGGATGGATATGCCGTGCGTGCTAAAGAT
>JAGBQU010000199.1 GCA_017632755.1 Lachnospiraceae bacterium | reverse complement strand
TGATGAGAACATGAACGAAAAGCAGAGTGAAATATAAGGAAGGACGGATAGTATGAGCAACATTTTAATCGTGGAGGATGAGAGCGCGATCGCCGATCTCGAGCGGGATTATCTGGAGATCGACGGTTTTACCGTAAGCATTGAGAATGATGGAATCAAGGGGCTTGAGGCAGGGCTTAACAAAGATTTTGATCTGATCATTCTGGATCTGATGCTTCCCGGAGTGGATGGCTATGAGATCTGCAAAAAGATCCGGGAGAAAAAAAATATTCCCATCATCATGATCTCGGCGAAAAAGGATGATATCGATAAGGTGCGCGGCCTTGGTCTGGGAGCCGATGACTATATGACCAAGCCATTTAGTCCGAGTGAACTTGTTGCCCGCGTCAAAGCACATTTATCCAGATATGAAAGGCTCATCAGCTCCAACCAGAAGCAGAACGACATCGTTGAGATCCGCGGCATCCGCATCGACAAGACGGCAAGGCGGGTAATGATCGACGGGGAGGAAAAGCCATTTACCACCAAGGAATTTGATCTGCTCACCTTTCTTGCGGAAAACCCCAATCATGTCTTTACCAAGGAGGAGCTCTTTCGGGAGATCTGGGAAATGGACTCCATCGGGGATATTGCAACCGTTACCGTGCATATCAAGAAGATACGAGAAAAGATCGAGTATGACACCTCAAAGCCGCAGTACATCGAGACGATCTGGGGCGTGGGATATCGTTTCAAAATATAAGAGTCATGGTAAGAGACACAGTCGCAGATGCGACTGTGTTTTTGTGTAACAGGAAATGCTCTGCAATTCCCTATTACACAAAAAGCGCTCCGCTATGGATGCGCGCTCGTGCATAACGTAAATGTTGCATAAATGAAATCGCGCTCGGCACGAGAATGCCGCAAGCGGCATTCTTTTTACAGAATGTGCAAATCTGTGAAAAAACGGGCAGATTTATCAAAATTCATGTCTATTTTTGCGTTTGACTTTTTTCATGGGTATGATAAATTAGTGAAAGAGAGAAAAAAGAAGACTATTTGAGTGACCGGGAAAGGGATTTGAATGGCACAGAAAAAGCGAAAAAGGCGTAAGAAGAACAAAATAATCTATCGGATCCGTGTGTTTACGGTGCTTTTTATCATGGCGGCGCTGCTTGTCGGGATCATCTATGCCGGCATCCGGATCTTTACTCCGGCGCAGGATCCTTCTATTCACATATCGATCGCTGGGGATGATTTTACCAATAAAAATCTGGATCAGGCGATCAAAGCGCTCACAGAAAAATATCCATGGAGTTTGTCCGTCAGGTATGAGGATCAGGAAGTCTCCGTGGAAGATTTTATCAGGGAAGAGATCGAGTCCGTTGCCAAGGTGGCATATGACGAAAAGGATCGTATCATAAAGGAGCGCAACAGCAGGGGCTTTGTGGAAAAGATCAAGTATCGTTTCCAAAAGGAGGAGCCGGTGTATCTTACCTATGACCTGCCTCCACTGCAGGTGGATTCCCAGTTAACGCAGCTTGCACATGATCTGGCAGACCAGTGGTCCAAGCCGGCTGAGGATTCCGTGATAAGCGGTTTTGACAGTTCGAGCGGTAAATTTACGTACTCCCAGCCGGTATACGGGTATGGAGTAGATGCGGATATACTTGCTGCGTCATTAAAGGATGCCGTTTCGCGCGGAGATTATCAGGCCCAGATCACCGCGTCCGCTGAGAGTTTTGCACCGGAGGTGATGCCGGATAGCTATCGTGTGATCGGTTCCTACAAGACAACCGCTACGGATAACGCATCGCGTAATACCAATATCCGCGTTGCCAGTCAGACCATAGACGGCATGATCATCGCACCCGGGGAGCAGTTTTCATTCAACGGTGTGCTCGGACGCAGAACACCGGAAAAGGGCTATAAGGAAGCCGGTGCCTATGCCAACGGAGAGTCCGTGCAGGAATATGGCGGCGGTGTCTGTCAGGTGTCCAGCACGATCTATAATGCCATCATTGCAGCCGGGCTTCGCACGGATGTGCGCACGGGACACAGCTATGAGCCGACCTATGTCACGCCCGGGCAGGATGCGACCGTCAGCTATGATTATCCGGACTTTGTCTTTACCAATACGAGCGGACATCCCATCGGACTGCGCACCATATTTGAGGTTCCCATTGTTCGCGTAGAGATTTATGGTGTGCCCATTTTGGAGGAGGGTGTCACACAGTACATGAAATCCGAAAAGACCTCGGAGATCGATCCCCCGGCGCCTGAGTATGTCGAGGATCCGACGGTTCCCTTTGGTCAGGAGGTCATTCAAAAGAATGCGGTAAACGGCTCAGTATGGAAGACCGATATCGTTACAGAAAAAAACGGAGAAGTGATCGATACCACATATTTCCACTCCACGCAGTATAAAGGAAAGCGCGCCGTCATCCGGCGCAACACGACAAATCCCGCGGTTGTTGCTCCCCCGCAGCCCACGCCGCCTCCCGCGCCTGTCACAGAGACGCCACAGGAGGAGACGACGGCCAAAAAGCCTGCCCAGGAGGAGAACAAAAAACCCGCGCAGGAGGAGACTAAGAAGCCTGCCCAGGAAGAGAACAAAAAACCTGCGTCAAACGATGGGGCGGTGGAGGTTCCCGCGGATTGATCCTCCCCTGGAAAGGGATGTTATATGAAGGGAAAAGTGAACCAGACAAGATATGAATATATGACACAGACACCGGTTCCAAAGCTGATCACGACGCTGGCGGTCCCTACGATCATCAGCATGCTCGTGACGGGCGTCTACAATACGGCGGATACCTTCTTTGTGGGGAGGATATCCACGCAGGCGACGGCAGCAGTGGGGCTGGTGTTTTCCGTGATGGCGATCATACAGGCGCTGGGGTTTTTTTGCGGACATGGCTCGGGGAACTATCTTTCGCGCATGCTCGGTGCCGGCAATCGGCAGGAGGCTGACGAGATGGCATCTACCGGGTTTGCTCTGGCACTGATCATCGGCGCTTTTGTGGCGGCATTGGGAAATATGTTTCTGGATCAGATTGCCATCGGTGTGGGTGCGACAGCCACAACGCTTGAGGAAACCACAAGCTACATGCGCATCATTTTGCTTGGCGCTCCGTTTATGATCGGGCAATTTGTGATCAACAACCAGCTTCGTTTTCAGGGAAGCGCCATGTTTGCGATGATCGGACTGATGAGTGGTGCTTTTTT
>JAGBQU010000198.1 GCA_017632755.1 Lachnospiraceae bacterium | reverse complement strand
TTCTGGCTGTTTTTTATCCGCCGGCTGAGTATGCCTCCGTGAAGATGACCGTGAGGGTGGAGACAGAACGATTCTTTGCAGGGGCAAAGGTGCTTCAGAAGCCCGGTTTTTTGGAAGTTATGGGAAAGGCACAGGTGGAGAAGGACAAAGGCAGATCCGATCCGGAAGATACGCCGGGTGAGGGCGAGGAGATGGATGAAAATGCAGGTGCAAGACTTCTTGCACTTGCAAGGCAGCTTAAGGAAGGGGATACGATTCCTGTAAACGGCTATGAGCTCAAAGAGGGTAAGACATCGCCGCCTAAGCGATATACCTCCGGTACCATGGTCCTGGCAATGGAGAATGCCGGACAGCTGATCGAGGACGAGGAATTGCGTGCACAGATCAAGGGATCCGGGATCGGAACCAGCGCAACGAGAGCAGAGATCATCAAAAAACTGGTGCGGATCGGATATCTGAACCTGAATAAGCGCACGCAGATCCTGACGCCAGAGCGGCTTGGTGAGATGATCTATGAAGTGGTCAATATGACGGTTCCGCAGCTCCTCAATCCCCGAATGACAGCTTCGTGGGAGAAAGGCCTTGACGGCATCACGCACGGGACGGTTGACTACCGGCAGTATCGGGAAAAACTCGAGGCATTTATTCGCGAGGAGACCGTTCGCATGATCCAAAACGATCTGACCGGTGAGATCGCAGCCAGGATCAGTGCGTTTGCAGGCAAGGACGGAAGAGGGATCGGTGCAAAGCGAAAGATCGACGCGATCTGTCCGGCGTGCGGAGGACAGATGGAGACAACACCTTTCGGATATGGCTGCAGCAATTATAAAAAGGACGGTTCCGGCTGTAAGTTTGCCATCGGAACCATCGCCGGCAGGGATCTGTCACAGGAGGAAGTAAAGGAGCTCCTTACAAACGGGAAAACAGGAGTGCTCGAGGGCTTTGCTTCCAAGAGCAGGAAAAAATTCCGCGCTGCTCTGGCGCTTATGAAAGATGAGCAGGGGAAACCTGTCATCTCATTTGACTTCTCTGCAAATGAACCGATCGTTTTGGAAGGCGTCCATTGTCCGGCCTGCGGAGCAGACATGGTGGAGACCGGATTCGGTTTCGCCTGTGCAAGAAGAAACCGAGATGACGATAACGGATGTTATTTTGCGATTGGCAAGATCGCGGGAAAGGATCTCTCAAAGGAGATCGTCAAAAACCTCATAAGCGAGAAAAAGACAGAGACCATCCGCGGGTTTAAGGGAAAGAGCGGAAAGAAATTCGATGCCTGTCTTGTGCTTTCACAGAATCAGGAAAACAGTCACTGGGAGGTGCAGTTTGATTTTGAGCATGTGGAGCAAAGAAAGGTCAAGGATGTGAAATGTCCACTCTGCGGGGAGGAAATCCTCTATACGCCCTTTGGCTATGGCTGTGCCGGCTATCGCGCGGACGATGAAAACAGTTGTCGGTTCGCCGTCGGCAAGATGGCGGGAAAGTCACTGAGTGAGACACAGGTCAGAGAACTGCTCTCACAAGGCAGG
Organism: Lachnospiraceae bacterium; assembly: GCA_017632755.1. The sequence continues at coordinate 2,738 of JAGBQU010000198.1, read as the reverse complement.
ACCGGAACCATCCGCGGGTTTAAGGGAAAGAGCGGGAAAAAATTTGATGCAAGGATCGCTCTCGACAAAAATGAAGAGGGTAAGGTGACGGGACTAAAATTTGATTTTGAAGATCTCGAGCCTCAGAAGATCAAAGATGTGAAATGTCCGCTCTGCGGAGGTGATATCATCGTCACCCCTTTCGGATACGGCTGTGGCAATTACAAAAAGGATGATCCGCAAAGCTGCAGGTTTATCATCGGGCAGATCGCCAGTGTAAAGCTGAAAGAGGATCAGGTTAAAATGCTCCTCACAGAAAAGAAAACAGATGTTATCCATGGGTTTGTCGCGAAGACGGGCATGATGTTCGATGCGCCGCTCAAGTTGACCGACGAGGGTAAGATCGAGTTTGATTTTCCGCAAAAACAGGAACCGACAGATACTTCACTCTCGTGTCCGAAGTGCAAAAAAATGTTAAAAAAGACGCAGTGGATGTACGAGTGCGAGTGTGGATTTAAGATATCCCATACGGTTGCAAGGGTGGAATTGTCCGAGGATACCATGCGGGAACTGTTTGAGAAGGGCCGCACGAAGGATAAGCTGACCGGTTTCGCGTCACGTACAGGAAAGCTGTTTGACGCACGCTTAAAACTTAGTGAGGATAAGATCGCATTTGACTTTGATGCGTAATACACAGGGAGACATCCCGGCTCTGCGGGACAGGCAAGAGAAAGGCGTTACATGTTTTTTATTCTATTATAAAGGAGAGAATGTTATGAAGGAGTTGGAAGTGAGAAGTCTGATGGATCTTGATAAGACCATCGCAAAAGAGATCTTTGATGATGTGGTCTATCCGTGGGAGGTACTGCCACTGATCCATGATTTTATCATCCGTCTGGGAAATACGCTTCCCGAGGAACTGTTTGAGAAGAGAGGGGAAGATATCTGGATCGCCAGATCTGCTTCGATCGCGCCGACGGCATCCATTGCAGGGCCTTGTATCATCGATGAGGAGGCAACGCTCAGACCCGGAGCTTTTGTCAGAGGAAATGCGATCGTTGGGAAGAAGGCAACCGTAGGTAATTCCACGGAGCTTAAGAATGTGATCCTGTTTGATCAGGTTGAGGTGCCGCATTACAATTACGTGGGAGACAGTGTGCTGGGCTTTAAGGCACATATGGGAGCCGGTGCGATCACTTCCAATGTCAAAAACGACAAGACCAATGTGGTCGTAAAAGCAGGGGAAACAAAATTTGAGACAGGACTTCGCAAGTTTGGCGCGATGCTGGGAGACTGGGTGCAGGTGGGATGCAACTGCGTGATGAATCCGGGAACCGTCATCGGCGCACACACAAATGTATATCCGCTCAATTCGATCCGTGGCTTTGTTCCTGCCAACATGATCTACAAAGAAAAAGGCGTGATCGTGGAGAAAAGCGAATAAAAAACAGGTTCCGCAAAATGACCGAAGGTGTCAAAAAATAACTGGATTTTTCCGCGAAAATATGCGAGAATATAAAAGGCGACTATGCAAGACACATCCCTGTGCGGCGAGAGTTTTTTTTTCGCGTGAACAGGCGGGGTTTTGCTAGTAATATAATCAAAGAGATTTGAAAGGAGATTTCACATGATTTATTCAAAAGAAGTGGAAGAAATGTGTCCGGTAGCACAGGGCGTTCATCACGGTTGTGCTCCCATCCCAGAAGAAGCAAAATGGGTTCAGGCAAAAGAGGTGAAAGATATTTCCGGTTTTACACATGGTGTGGGCTGGTGTGCTCCTCAGCAGGGTGCTTGTAAATTGTCCCTGAATGTCAAGGAAGGTATCATTCAGGAGGCTCTTATCGAGACGATCGGTTGTTCAGGTATGACTCACTCAGCTGCGATGGCTGCAGAGATCTTACCGGGACTGACTGTTATGGAAGCATTGAATACAGACCTTGTTTGTGATGCGATCAACACAGCTATGAGAGAGCTGTTTTTACAGATTGTTTACGGACGTTCACAGTCTGCATTTTCTGAGGATGGACTTCCTGTCGGCGCAGGTCTTGAGGATCTTGGCAAGGGTCTTCGTTCCCAGGTTGGTACGATGTACGGTACACTTAAGAAAGGTCCCCGTTATCTGGAAATGGCAGAGGGATATGTTACCGGTATCGCACTCGATGCAAACAATGAGATCATTGGATATAAATTTGTCAGCCTTGGCAAGATGACAGACTTCATCAAGAAGGGTGATGATCCGAACACAGCTTATGAGAAGGCTTGCGGACAGTACGGACGCGTTGCTGATGCGGTAAAGATCATTGATCCGAGAACAGATAAAGAAGTACAGTAGAAAGAGGAGGAAACTATAATGGCTTTATTTGAATCATATGAAAGACGTATTGATCAGATCAATGCGGTACTTGGTAGTTATGGAATCGCTTCTCTTGAAGAAGCAGAGAAGATCACAAAGGATGCCGGCCTTGATGTTTACAATCAGGTAAAAGGTATCCAGCCGATCTGTTTTGAGAACGCTTGCTGGGCTTACACGGTTGGTGCTGCAATCGCTATCAAGAAAGGATGTAAGAAAGCTTCCGAGGCTGCTGCAGCGATCGGAGAGGGCCTTCAGGCATTCTGTATTCCCGGTTCCGTTGCTGACACACGTAAGGTAGGTCTTGGACATGGTAACTTAGGAAAGATGCTCCTTGAGGAGGATACCGACTGCTTCGCATTCCTTGCAGGCCATGAGTCTTTCGCAGCTGCTGAGGGTGCCATCGGTA
>JAGBQU010000197.1 GCA_017632755.1 Lachnospiraceae bacterium | reverse complement strand
TCGATCCGGCGCTGGTGATCTCGACCAAAACCATTTCGAGGGGAAAACCGTTCCCGGATGTCTATCTGGAAGCGCAGAGGATCGCGGGCTGTGCCCCGGAGGAGGCTGTCGCGATCGAGGACTCCCCCAACGGCATCCGCAGCGCCAAGGCTGCCGGCTGCTTTACGGTGATGATCCCCGACCTCACACAGCCGACGGAAGAGGACCTGCAGTACTGCGACCTGGTCGTGAGAGAACTGTCTGAGATCATTTCTTTAGCTGAATAGAATAACCATATCTTGCCTTTTTTGAGGAGGTGAGGTGGCAAAATTGCAACTTACTCCGTCTGAGTTGCAACTTAGCAGCGATTTCATTGCGTAAGGACTTCCTTTTGAGTATGATGCGTTTGTAAGGAAAAAACAAACAAATCGGAGGAAGAAAACAATGAAAAACGTATGGAATGAGAATGTAAAAGGAACACTGCTGTTGTACTTCGGGCTGTATACGATCGCAACGATCACCAACAGCATCTTATATCTGGCACAGGGCATATTTGAAGATCCGGCCGGCAACTGGCACGAACTGGACAGAGCAATACTGGTAATGATCGTAACGGTTGCTTATGCGCTGATCAAATATATCAAGGTAAAGAATTTCGCATTAAAGACCCTGATCGTATATGTACCGACAATGCTTCTCGTATTCGGATATGTGTTCTTGAGAGGCCTGACTGCAGAGCTTGCAAAATCCGCATACAGAGACATCTTCATCTGCTACACCATGGGATATGCAGTGGTAACGGTCATCGTACTGATCGCGGGCAAAATCAAAGGGAGCAAAAGAGTGACTGCATAAAAAGCAGTTACAAAGAGCAGTAAATGAAACTTGTAAAGACCAAAGAAGAAAACCTGGAAGAGAATTATCTGGAACTGCACTACGACCAAATGGATGAGGAGACGGGTGCAGTTCTGGAACGTCTTAGGGATACACTGAAATATATTGAAGGAACGTATGAAGATAAGAAGATGACCGTTGCAGTTACGGATATCTTTTACTTTGAAGCGGTAGACAAGAAGGTATTTGCCTACACCAAAGATATGTGCGTGGAGATCAAAGAAGCACTGCGGGATCTGCTGGAGGAATATGAGAAAAGCGGTTTCGTCCGGATCAGCAAGTCGAATGTCGTCAATATCTATAAGATCAAAAAGCTTCAGGGAGATCTGAACATGCGCGTGATCATTTATCTGAAAAACGACGAAAAACTGGTGATGAACCGCAGCTATAAAAAAGATTTCTACGATAAACTGGCGAAGATCCAGGGAGGGAAGAGCAAATGAAACTGATCAACCGGAAAAACTTCATATCGATCGTATGCATCAGTTTTACCGTGCTGGTACTGGTGAAGCTGATCTGGGAAAAAGCGATCGGATTGACCGATCCCAGATATACGGAAAACATCTTTATCAGTCTCGGTTTTTCCGTACTCATTACCGTGATCCTGGCAGTGCATTACTATCTGCAGCGGTTTCCGTTTGTACCGGTCTTTGCCGGACAGTACCTGATCACCGTCGGCCTGGTGCTGGGCGGTGTGTGGGCCATCGGACATATGGTACCGCTGGCACCGACGGCATACCGGGATATGTTCATCTCCGTAACGATCCCTTTTGTTGTCTGCGCGATCATTTACTATGCCGTCTTCTTTCATCAGATCAAAAAGGCAAATGCGATCATCGAAAGCCTGAATGAGGAATGATCC
>JAGBQU010000196.1 GCA_017632755.1 Lachnospiraceae bacterium | reverse complement strand
CTTAAGCCGGCCAAACAGAATATCAAGGATTATTATCTGATCCCGCCCGAGGCGATCTGTTACAGTGAGAGTGATATCATTACAGCTGTGAGATATGTCCAGAATTATTATCAGGTATTTGAAAGACCGCTCATCATCTGCTTCGGACTTGGCTCAAGCATGGGTGATCACGCCGGAAATACTTATTTTTCGCGCTATGTTGACCGGGTGGCAAGGCGCAGGAACATCGGGGTTGTGATCTGCGGAGGAAACGAAGGCAATTCTGCCGGACACTTTGCGGGTGAGGTAGAGAGCAGCGGTGGGGACAGCTTTCAGGATGTGGAGATCAAGGTCGGCGAGAATGAGTATGGCTTTTGCGCTTTTTTGTGGGGGGAGAATCCCAATATCTTTACGGTGGAGATCCGCAGTCCGGACGGTGAGGTGATCCCGAGGATCAATTATAGGATCGGGCAGATCAACACCTATCGTTTTCTATACAGCTCCACGGTCGTGGATGTGGAATATGTTCTGGTTGAGCAGGCATCCGGCCAGCAGTTGATCTTTTTCCGCTTCGACAAGCCGCTTTCCGGCATTTGGACGATACGTGTATATGCGCAGACCGATAACAGTGAGGCGACATTTAATATGTGGCTTCCGATCGAGAGTTTTCTGCGCTCGGACACTTATTTTTTACGTCCGGATCCAAATACGACACTGACGGCGGTGTCATATGCACAGGGGCCAATGACGGTATCTACGTATGACAGTTCCAACAACAGCTTTTATCTGCGAAGCGGAAGAGGTTTTGGCAGAACAGGCGAGATCGTGCCGGATCTAGCAGCTCCGGGCGTAGATATCTCCACTGTGCTCGGCAGAGACAGTGGATCCTCACTTGCGGCTGCGCTTGCGGCAGGTGCGATGGCTGGTTTTTTTCAGTGGGCAGTCATAGAAGGAAACGACATTACTGTCAATTCTGTGACGGCAAACAATTATTTCATCCGCGGTGCGATGAGGGATCGGGATGTCAGTTATCCGAGTCGCAGATGGGGCTATGGCCGACTGGATCTGGCGGGTGTTTTTGCCGCACTGCTCTCCTGAGCGGTGGGGCGCACGCTACACGGAAGCTGCTGGGCTTCGCAAATGTCTGCCAATGTGATGGAATAAAAAACAGGAGGATATCATGGTATACGGAATCATCATCATTTTCATATTTTTAGCGGAATATCTGATCAAGACGATCGTGGAACTCTTTGTACCCTGGGGAGAGAAAAAGATGTTTTTAAAGGGACATCTTTTTTTGACGAAGTATCATAACAGGGGGGCAGCACTCAATTTTATGGAAAAAAAGAGAGCATGGGTAGCCGCCTGTTCGCTTATTTTGTCCATTATCTGTACGATCGTCTTTATTCTTACGCTGACAAAAAGCGGGGGAGAAGGACTCAAACTCTCCCTCGCATTTTTGCTTGGCGGTGCTTACAGCAATACCTATGACCGCCTGCGGCGCAAATATGTGGTGGATTATATCGGTTTCAGCCGCAGGCGGGGCAATGAGATCATCTATAATCTGTCTGATTTTTGCATTATTCTTGGTGCGCTGTTTGCCACGATCTTTGGCGTGAAATAAAATTATGTCAAAGTATTGACATACTCAATTGAATTGAGTACAATCAAAACGAACACGGTTTTTCTGCAAACAATAGGAGGAATGCGGAATGAATATCTATGATATTAAGGTTAAGGATGCAGACGGGAATATGGTGTCGCTTTCAGAATACGAGGGAAAGGTACTTCTGATCAACAACTCAGCGACGGAATGCGGCTTTACATCACAGTATGACGAACTGCAGGACATGTACGAGCTTTTGAAGGAGGAAGGATTTGAGATCCTTGACTTCCCATGCAATCAGTTTGGGAATCAGGCTCCCGGAACAGTGAACGAGATCGTCAGCTTCTGTGATTCTACATATGGAATTACCTTCCGGATCTTTGATAAGGTGGATGTAAACGGAAAGAACGAGAGTCCGCTTTTTGCGTATCTGAAGGCGGAGAAGCATTTTGAAGGCTTTGACGAGGAATATCCAAACCTGGAGCAGTTAAAAAAAGTCGTTAAGGCTATTGATCCCGACTATGAGCATAACAGTGATATCAAATGGAATTTCACGAAATTTCTGATCGACAGAGAAGGAAATGTGGTGGAAAGATTTGAGCCGACGAGGGACATGTTTGACGTGCAGGAGAGAGTCAAAGAGCTTTTAAGAGCGTAAAAGTATGATGAGATAAGTGAGTGAAAGGATCAGGAGCGAGGATATGGAATATATTTACAATACAGAGTATGTTTGTGCAAGAAGGATCAAGGTGGAGATCAACGGAGATGTGGTCACGAATGTGGAGTTTCTGGACGGCGGATGTAATGGAAATCTGAAGGCCGTTCCGAAGCTTGTGGATGGGATGACCGTCTCACAGATAGAAAATATCCTGGGAGGTATTACCTGCGGAAGAAGGCCGACTTCCTGCGCAGATCAGCTCACAAAAGCCGTCAGGGCTGCCTATGAGGCACAAAGTGCGTCGGAATCTACAAAGGGAGAGCACGAATAATGGATGTAAATGCATATGATTGTCTGAAATTGGAAAATCAGCTCTGCTTCCCCCTGTATGCGGCGGCTAAGGAGGTTGTAAAGCGTTACAAACCCTATCTGGATGAGATCGATCTGACATACACCCAGTATATTGCCATGATGGTACTGTGGGATAAAAAGAGCATGAATGTAAAAGAACTGGGCAGTTTTTTGCTCCTTGACTCCGGGACGCTTACACCGGTGCTCAAAAAGCTGGAAGGTAAGGGCTATATTGAGAGAACCCGTTCTAAGCAGGATGAGAGAAATCTTGAGATCAGTATCACAAGTGAAGGTGAGAAACTCAGGGAAAAAGCAGTGTGTATTCCAGCTAAGATGGGGCGTTGCGTACGGCTGGAGCCGCAGGAAGCGGGAGAACTTCACAGAATTCTTTACAAAATCCTGAATTCGTTTGTTGAATGACCGGCGAAACCGTCTGTGTTTCGCCGGATCCGAAATGTTGTCTCAGTGTGCCCGGATGGTTGTGCCGGTTTTTCCTTTCATTGCATCGTTTGCATGTCGGATGGAGGTGATCCTGACACAGCCATCGGGGTTTGCCTCCAGATAATGGATGGCAGCTTCGATCTTGGGGCGCATAGTTGTCTCGCCAAACTGGCCTTCTTTCATAAGATCTTTCATCTGCGCGACGGTCGCTTCGATGATCGGCGCCTGGGTATCTTTTTCAAAATCCGTGTAAACATAATCCACACTTGTGAGAATGAGCAGTTCATCTGTCTTGAGATCGGCAGCAAGCTTTCCTGCGATGCTGTCTTTTTCTATGACTGCAGATGCACCCTTGAGTGCATGGTGTTGTTCGATAACCGGTATGCCGCCACCGCCGCATGCGATGACTACCTGATCGGCATCGGAGAGTGTGCGGATCGCATCCAGTTCAACGATATCGATCGGCTTCGGAGCAGCAACTACTCGCCGGAAACCTTCTTCCAGCTCTACCACATAGTTCCCCTTCTTGATCTCCTGGTCGGCGTCCTCCCTGTTCATATAGCGCCCGATGACCTTCTGCGGCTCATAAAAAGCTTCGTCATAGGGATCAACGGTAACCTGCGTCAGTATCGTGCTGACGGTCTTGGAAATGCCGCGCGATAACAGTTCTGCGCGGAGTGAATTCTGAATATCATACCCCACATAGCCCTGGCTCATTGCGGAGCAGACGCACATGGGTGCGGGTGTGTAGTCGGGATAGATCCTTCTGAGCTCGGTCATTGCCTTATGTATCATGCTGACCTGCGGTCCGTTGGAGTGTGTGATGATGAGCTGCAGATCGGATTCCAGCAGATCTGCGAGAGCATGTGCGGTGCGCTTTACGGCATCAAACTGCTCCCCTGTTGTATATCCCAATGCTTCATGTCCTAAAGAAACAACGATTTTCTTCTTGCTCATTTTTTTACCTCAATCTTTCTGCCCGTTTTTGGAACAAAATATATACTAAAAGTATATCAAAAAAGAGGGCTGTTGTACATATGTATCCATAATAAATGCCGTATAAAGTGTGTATGGCTGTGGCATAAGAAGTCACTATTTACAGGTCCGGCTGGTTGATCTTGTAAAAGTCGCAGGTCTAATCTGACGGATCAAGTGCGACGGGAGCTCCTGTGGTATCTGTTGCGGTGATGCGCACGTCTTCGATGGTGCTGAGGAGCCAGTTGCAATCCATACCGAGGGGAATGAGAAGGGTATCGCCGTTAACGGTGCAACTGACGGTGTCAGATTTGCGACCGGATCCGCCAACGGGCTTTGTGAAGCGAAACTCGATGGAGAGTGTGGACAGTGAACTTGCCTTCTCCGTGTTTAGCACAATGTGCATACAGTCGCAGTCCGCTCCCGAAAAAGGAATAAAATTGCGCGCGTTATCATTGACTGATACCGGTGATAACCGCGATCTGAGTGTGGAAAAGGACTTCCCAAAGCAGGATGCCACAAGTCCGAAGTCAAAGTTCTCGCATGTTTCACGATAGTCGTCCGGAGCGTGTTCAAAGAGCTGTGTATAGAGTTCTGCGGGGTACAGGGCACCGTCATTGCGGGAATATACATAGTCATGAGTCAGGATATAGTAATAAATATAGTAATTGCTCTCAGGCTCCAATAAAAAGACGACGGGGCGCTTTTGGTCGATCACGCGCAGAAGTGCACGTTGTGCTTCATAACCCTTTGCAGCCTGGATAAACCCGGTTCCGCAGGCTCTGGCGCGCAGATAGAAGTAGAATCCCTGACCGTCCAGTCCCAGAGACGACTGATCATTGCGGATGCGATCGCATTTGTCGATCACACGGGAGTAATCGGACAGATAGTGAATCTGATCCTCCACCATAAAGCCTTCACCGAGCGTGTCGATGAGCGACTCACTTAAACCGGTATCATAGGAGCGGACAAAAAGCGCGGGCACCTCGTAGCGGCAGTAGATCTTGGATGCGTCATCGAGGATCATCGCACTTTCACCGTCCGGATAGATCCACATGTCCGGTCGTTTGATATCGTACATTTGATGATACAGGATCAGAGGGAGGGAGAAAGCGCCGGCAATGATCATGGATACAAGAACATCCGGAATATGTTTCCTTCCGCGGGCGATCAGCATAATGGGAAGAAACATGCCGGCTATCGCGATCAGAATATAGGAAGTGCGCGATAAGAGCATATTTGTATCTGCTCTTACAAGGGTGTAGGAGTAGGATAGCAACAGGCTGAAGGCTCCGGCAAGAAGGACATAAATGGGGCTGGCAGAATTGTCAAAAGCTGAATGACCTGCCTTTTTCATGCCTTTAATTAATATAAGACTTAATAAAAAGAAAAATATGCATACGCCGGAGATCGGTAAGAAAAAGCGCAGCAAAAGGTAGAAAATACCGCGTATATGAGCATTTGACAAATATGTCATAAAGAACTCTGGAGCCTGCTGTCCCCAGAGACTGATGCCGTCAGCAAGCAAAGTCTGCGAGGAATACGTCAGTGTATGGGTTAGCATGCGAAGCAGGAGTGGAACACTGATCACGACAGGTGTCAGGCACAACAACCAGTTTACATAAAATCTAAGTGATTTCAGCTTTTTCTTTTCCTCCTCCGAAGTGAAAAAGACATAGAGCTGTCGCAGCAAAAGCGGCAGTGTGGCGATCACGAGAGCCCCGCCAAAGAGCGGATAGTACAATCCCGCTATAAAACAGGAGAGCAACCATATCCTCATCCACAGATCCGGTTTATGCAAAAGCCGTGGCAGAAACAGCAAAAGCAGGACAGGAAGCACGAAATATTGTCGATTGTAGGACGGAAGAGCAAAATAGACGGCAAAGAGTACCGCCCAGACGCATCCGACATGTTGCGTGACAAGATACATGGTAACCATGCAAAACAAAACCATGCTGATGGTGATCGCAGGAGAGTAATCGCTCACAGTGCCGCCCAGCAGCCCGTGCTGGATGCTGCCGGAAAAAAATGGGAAAAGACCGGACACCGGGGTGTAATCCTTGTATAGGGACTGACCGAGTGTGAACACCTGCTGCCAGGGGATCATCTGCTCGCCATGGTGATGCTGATCCGGCTGGGCGTACATAGGTGCGGCGTTGAAGGAGTGGTAGATAAATAAAATAATGGGTGTGATTTTACATATTAAAGCAGAGAGCGGAAGATAGGTGACTGTCTTCCGTTTTCCGAGGCTTGCCTGTTTTCGAAAGAAATCACGAAGGTGCCAAAGCAATGCGATGTAGCTCACAGCGCAAAGCGAGAGGAAGAACACATAGTAGCCTGTAGCATAGCGGATGGTCATAAGCTGGCCGCGATACAGGTACTGATCGACAAAGTAAATGAGAAACAGTCCGGGAAACAGGAGCTGGAGAAGCAGGATCGGTAGCTGCACAGCAAGATGATGCCGGGAAAACAGATACGGAAGCAACAAAACGATGCCGACAGCCATCGAAACGAGGTAGAGCCTTGATGAATCGATCGCCGTGAGCAGACCGATACGACACAGCAAGGTGCAAAGAGCTGTGATCCCATAGTAGGTAAACAGGAAAAGGATCACGACATCCGCGATGCAGTCCTTAAAAAACAGACAGCCGGCAATACAGAGGAGAAAGAGAAAAAGCAAAGGATAACTTATGTTATTATATAAAAGGAAACCGCACAGATTGGGAATTCCCGTGATGAGAAGCAGGGCAGGGGCGCGCATCGGCGCAAGCCCTTCCGGCTGAGCGGTCATGCTCTTTGGGGTTTGACTTTTGCAGGGCATGCCGAAAAGGGTATGCAGAGCAAAAAGCAATGCGGAGAATGAGACGATGTTAAAGAGAAGCAGTCCATAGAACAGATGCAGCTCGCCGCTTTTTCCTGTCCCGGTTCGTGCCAGGGTCTCTATGATAAAATCCGTAAAGATCTGCGTCTCGTTTCCCATGCGGGGGTAGAGCCATCGAAAGATCAGCAGATCGGCCAGTAATACAATAAATACACATGTTATAAAAAGGATGGTTTCGTTTTGAATCGTTTTTTTCATATGATGTTCGGACCCGTGGGTCATGCTCCTTTTCCATATTTGATGCACGTATTCAGTATAGAGGCTTTATGCGGGATAGGCAACTATAAATTGACACAGGGAAGGTTATAATTTATGATAGTTTTGGAAGAATGAAGGGAGGAAGAATACCAAATGGATGCGGATAAGAAGCGCTTTGACAGGAGTAATGGCCTGCTTACATGGCTGCAAACGCATGTCTTCTTGATTGTAACAGGTGTTATTATATTTGCAATGGTTCTCTTCTGCCTGCTGAGGCCGGATAATCTGATGCATTCGGACATGGCGGCGGAGGTGATCTTATCAAAGCTTTTAGCGGATCAAAAGAAGCTTATCACGAGGGATTGGTTCTACTCCACGGAGATCAGGATCGTCTATTCCCATCTGCTCATGACGCCGCTTTTTTATTTGTTTGACAGCTATCGTCTGGTAAAATATCTTTCGGTGTTTCTGTTCTATGCGTTGATGCTCGGAGCGTACTGTTTCGTTGCAAAGCGGATGGGCACGGAAAAGCGATGGAGTTTTTTGGGGCTGGCTCTTTTGTTTTCTCCCCTCTCAAACGAATATCTGGACATGATGTTTGTCGGTTGCTTTTATTCAAGTCAGCTGATCTGCACATATCTGATCCTGGGAGGAGTGCTCGGGTGGATCAGAGGGAAGGCTGCGGGAAGAGGAGGCAGGATCTTTACGGTCCTCTGGATGCACATCGCTGCGCTGGTCCTCGGGCTGTCCGGACTGAGATACCTTGCCAGTCTTTTTCTTCCGATGCTTCTGGCGGCTGCATGGATCCTTTTTACGGAAGAGGAATCCCTTTTTAAGGAAACGCTTGTAAAAAACGAAGCTTTCTTGAGACTTGTGGGGACGGCTACCCTTTTGGTATGTGCGGCTGCGGGCTTTTTGATCAATAAAGGATATCTTGCCCGGCATTATTCCTTCGATTCACAGGATATTGTATTTGTGGAGCTCTCACAGATCCCCGAGCGCTTTTTGAATTCCATGAAACTGATGGTGGAATTTTTCGGATACTACCCGGTCGAGGCCGCTTCCGGGAGAGGGATTGTCAATGTCCTGAAATTTGCGCTTTTGTTGTTTGTGATCGGAGCGATCGCCTATCTCTGGCATGTGCGGCACGCAAAGCTGAGCCGCTTGCAGCGGTTCCTGTTGTACTATTTTATCGGCTTGTTTCTGCTCAACTGGTATCTGCTGGTTTTCACGAGCGTGCTGATGCAGTATCGCTACTGGATTCCGGTCTATATCATAGCGGTGTTGTTGATCGCAGTCTTTTTTGAGGTCTTTACTCCGCAGATTGCCTGGCAGAAAAGCTTTTGCGCGATCGGTATCGCTTTGGCGGTACTCAGCAGCCTGTATGGGGAATTGTGGCAGGATGCAAAATACAATGACTGTGAGAAGAGATACGGATATATGCAATTTCTTGAACAAAACGATTATACCTTCGGATATGCGACGTTCTGGAATGCACCGGTGACCGAATATCTGTCGAACGGAAAGATCGAAGTGGGAAATCTTGGAGGCGAAAATGGTGTGGCGGCACCTTATGAGTGGCTGAGCAAAAAGGATCTCTATCGCGAGGGATATCACACGGGAAAGACATTTCTGCTGCTTGCGCGCACAGAGGAGGCAGGGATGCTAAAGGGTGACTTTACCGTGATGCCGGATGGGGTAAAGGTATATGAGGACGAATACTATGCGATCTATGAGGGGGAAGGGATGTATCTTTTCTCGGAATGATCCGCATATTAAAAAGAGGGTGCAGGGCACCCTCTTTTTTATTGTTTGACTTCTTCGTGATATTCCTGCTCGCTGTTGACCTGCCAAAGAATGCTCTTGTCCGTACTTCCCTCTTTGATCAGGTTGACGGCTTCTATAGCGGTCAACATGGAGTGATCCATGTTGTTGTAGCGGTGCTGGCCGTTTCTGCCGATGCAGAACAGATTATCGTAGCGGTTTAGATAGTCCTTAACAATGTCAAAGTCTTTGTAGGATCCAAAGTAAGCAGGATAAGCCTTCTTTACACGCAGATGTGTGGCATCGAGGACATCTTCCTTGTCAATGATATCGATCTTGATCAGTTCCTCAATGGCAAATGCAATGAAGTCTTCCGGTGCGCGGTTCCACATCTCATCTCCCTCGCTGCAGAAGTATTCAAGGCCCATCCAGACCGTATTCTCATTGTCCGCAGGCATGTATGGCGACCAGTTGTTAAAGATCTGCAGCCTGCCGATCTTTACATCGCGCTCCTGGATGTAGATCCAGCAGTCCGGGACGATATCGCCGACCGTGACATGCTTTGTCTTATTCTCAAGCTTTAATTTCTTTACCAGCAGTCCCACCGTGATAAAATCGCGGTACGGAAGGTTGACAGCTGTGTCATATACCTTTTGGGGCAGATCCGGCGCCTGCAGATTGGCGATCAGGTCTTTGATCGGCATGGAAGAGAAGTAGTACATTCCCACAAAGGTTTTGTGCAGATCCTTTTGCAGAAAGTCGTCATACATCAGTGTGGCTACATTTTTGATCCTGCCGTCGACGCCCACATTGATCTGTGTGACACGGGTGTTGAGGTAGATCTCGCCCCCCATCTTTGTGATCTCATCCGCCATTTTTTCCCACAGCTGGCCGGGACCGTACTTGGGATAGGAAAATTGCTCGATCAGGGAGGTGTCGTTTGTCTGATAATTCTTATGTATGAGTTTTTTAAAAACGTCAGCAAT
>JAGBQU010000195.1 GCA_017632755.1 Lachnospiraceae bacterium | reverse complement strand
CGAGGATCGACCGGGAGTGACGGGAGAGATCCTGACTCCGCAGGAAGCAGTGGACGCTCTGGATAGAGCTCTTTCGATCTGTCCGGATATCACGGTCGCAGGTATTGCAGGCCCCGGGGATACACTTGCCACCAATGGTGCGGTGGATACCTTCCGGCTGATCGGAGAGAAGTATCCGGATATCTTAAAGTGTATGAGCACCAATGGCCTGCTGTTGAATGAACGGGCGGATGAATTGATCGCGTTGGGCATTGACACCCTCACAGTTACGGTGAATGCTGTGGACCCGGAGATTCAGGCGAAGATCATTTCCGGAATCTACTATCACGGAAAAAGATATGAAGGTGTGGAGGCGGCAAAAATCCTGATCGAAAATCAACTGGCCGGAATCCGCAAAATGGCTGCGGCCGGCGTTACCGTCAAAGTGAACACGGTGCTGATCATGGAGATCAACAGAGATCATATCAAGGAGATTGCACGTACGGTCAGCGAAGCCGGAGCGACGATGTACAACATTATCCCTTTGATCCCGCAGCATAAATTCAAGGATCTGTCGGAGCCTGAGTGTGTGGATATCGACGGAGCCAGACGAGAGGCGGAAGAATATATCGATGTGTTCAGACATTGCCAGAGGTGCCGTGCGGATGCAGTGGGCATACCCGGGCAGAAGGATTACGGTGATCAGATTTATTTAAAACGTTTAAATCCAAAGGATACATTTTCACACGGATGAATCATAAAAACATAAGTGCCGCTTGGCGGCAAATGAGGAGGAAAAAATGGCAGAGAAAGAAATCAGACAAATTGCAATCTACGGAAAAGGTGGCATCGGAAAATCCACTACCACACAGAACCTGACAGCCGGACTGACTGAGCTTGGCAAGAAGGTATTTGTAGTCGGATGCGATCCGAAAGCGGATTCCACAAGACTTCTGTTGGGTGGATTGCATCAGAAGACCACATTGGATACCCTGAGAGAAAAGGGAGAAAATGTTGAGTTGGATGACATTATGAAGATTGGCTTCAAAGGAACCAAGTGCGTTGAGTCAGGCGGACCGGAACCCGGCGTGGGATGTGCGGGACGCGGTATCATTACAGCAGTAGGCCTGCTGGAGCAGCTGGGAGCATTCACGGATGATCTGGACTATGTGTTCTATGATGTCCTGGGCGATGTTGTGTGCGGTGGTTTTGCAATGCCGATCCGTGAGGGTAAGGCAAAGGAGATCTACATCGTTGCCAGCGGCGAGATGATGTCACTTTATGCAGCGAACAATATCTCCAAGGGTATTCAGAAATATGCAAACAAGGGCGGTGTTCGTCTGGGTGGTATCATCTGTAACAGCCGTCGTGTGGACAGAGAGGAAGACCTGCTTCGCGCCTTTGCGAAAGAGCTGAATACACAGCTGATCTACTTTGTCCCCAGAGACAATATCGTTCAGCATGCTGAGATTCGCAGAAAGACTGTTATCGAGTACAAACCCGAATCACAGCAGGCAGACGAGTACAGAGGACTGGCAAAGGCGATCGAAGAGAACACCATGTTCACGATTCCTACACCGATGACGCAGGAGAGACTGGAAGAGATCCTGGTAGAGTATGGTCTTATGGACGATCTGCAGGATGACTATAGAATCTAACGAAGCTGAGAAGGAAACAAACGGCTGCGAGACAGCCTTTGTTTCCTTTGCGTCGTTAACGAACAAACTGTGCGTTTATTAAGAGGAGTAAATATGAATCAGATCAAAAGCAGTATTCTGGAGTTGATCGGCAATACACCGATGGTAGAACTGACCCACTTTGTTGCTGACAGAGGACTGAAAACCACTATCATTGCGAAATTGGAGGGATATAATCCCGCAGGCAGTCTGAAGGACCGCATCGCGCTGAGCATGATTGAGGATGCGGAGAAGAAGGGGTTACTCAAACCGCATGCCACCCTGATTGAACCCACCTCGGGAAATACAGGCATCGGGATCGCGGCAGTGG
>JAGBQU010000194.1 GCA_017632755.1 Lachnospiraceae bacterium | reverse complement strand
TTTCCCACACCGGCACCGCCAAACAGACCGATCTTTCCGCCGCGCGCGTAGGGCTCAAGCAGATCGATGACCTTGATCCCTGTCTCGAGTACATCCACCTCCACATTCTGCTCGGCAAATGTCGGCGGTTTTCTGTGTATCTCCCATTTTTCCACGTCATCCGGGATCGGCTCCCCACCGTCGATCACCTCTCCAAGCACATTGAACATGCGTCCGATCGTCGCATCTCCCACCGGTACCTTAAGACCGTTTCCCGGTGCTGACACCTCCATCTCTCTGGCGATCCCCTCGCTCTGGGAAAGCATGATGCATCTGGCCATATGATCACCTAGATGACGGGCAACTTCCATCGTACGGGTCTCGCTGCCCAAAGACACGGTAAGCACTTCTCTGATATGGGGTAATTGCCCCTCCTCAAACTCTACATCCACGATCGGTCCGGAGACCTGAATTATTTTTCCTTTATGCAAGACTCTAAAGCCTCCTTTATCATAAACTCCGTTTATGAGAAGCATATTTCTCATAGATTACTTATGCGAAGAAGAATGTTTGTTACGTTGTGCCCGTGCACCGGCCGAAACCTCCGTGATCTCCTGTGTGATCGCAGACTGTCTGACTCCGTTATACTTCAGTGTCAGATCCGCGATCAACTCCTCCGCATTTCGATTTGCATTGCTCATGGCAGTCATTCTGGCATTCTGCTCCGCCGAAAAACTGTCCACCAGCGCTCCATATATAAAACCTGCTATATATCCCGGCATACAACGGTCGATCACCTCTGTCACGGACGGATAAAACTTAAAATGCACATCCGCATCATTTTTCTGGTCTTCAGGTGTCAAAAACGGTTTCCGTTCAAAGGGAAGCAACCGCATCATCTTGACCTGCGAGACGAGTTCGTTCTCCATATCGCTGTATATGACACGGATCTCGTCCACATTTCCGGAATTGTACTCCTCCAAAAGACGCACGCAGATCTCTCTGGCACGCTCGATCGTAGGCTCCTGTGACGTATACAGAAAAGACTCCTCAATGGGGATCCGGTGTTTGGCAAAATGTCTTCTGCCATACTCTCCCACCACAAAAAGCTTGATCTTCTTGTGCTTTTTCCTCTCTTCCTCTACGCGCTTTAAAACACCGAAGTTGTAAGGTCCCGCAAGCCCTTTGTCCGCCGTGATGACCAGATAGGCATAGGTCTCGACCGGCTTTCTTCCGGTCTTGGGATAAAAATATCTGGAGTTGATGTCCGACTCACTTTGAAAGATCCTCTTGATCTCATATTCCTGCATCAGAAAATACGGTCTGGTATCCTCGAGTGCCTTCTTTGCTTTCTGCAATCTGGTGGAGGAGATGAGATACATGGCATTCGTGATCTTTTTGGTGTTGGAGATACCGGCGATCCGGTCTTTGATCCCCTTCATGTTTGCCATAGATATACCACAACCTTCTATCAATTAATCCTTTAATCATTCTATCTTTGTAACTATTCAAAGCTGTGTGCGTGAACTATGGTTCATGCTTGCATGAAAGCCGCAGCCTGCAAACGGGGTTCTGAATAGTTCCCTTTTTTTAGATATTATCGCGTAGCCTCGGTCTCTTCGGCCTCTTTGCGGCTCGAAACCGAATTGCGATAGTTCTCCACATACGACGCCGCGCAGTCAATGATCTGGCTTCGGTCATCATCCGACAGCTTTGCGGACCGTTTCAGCCTTCTGCATAGATCGATCTCCTCCTCGTTGAAGTAATCGATCATACTCTTTCGAAAGTCCATCAGTTCCTCCAGAGGGATATCCTCCAAAAGATGCGCCGTCGCAACCACCAGAATGATAACCTGCTCATGCATCTGAAGCGGATGTGATTGTTCCTGTCTGAGCAGATACATCAGTCCCATACCGTAGGTCAGCTGTCTCTTGGTCGTGCTGTCCAGATCATTGGAAAACTGTGTAAACACTTCCATCTCGCGGTATTGTGCCAGATCAAGACGGATACTTCCCGCTGCCGATTTCATGGCCTTTGTCTGTGCGGCACCGCCCACACGGGACACCGAAAGTCCGACATTGACCGCCGGTCGCTGTCCGGAAAAGAACAGATCACTCTCCAGAAAGATCTGTCCGTCCGTAATGGAGATAATGTTGGTCGGAATATATGCGGACACATCACCCGCCTGTGTTTCCACGATCGGAAGCGCAGTCATGCTGCCACCGCCGGCCTCCTCCGAGAGATGTGCCGACCGCTCAAGCAGCCTTGAATGCAGATAAAATACATCACCGGGATATGCCTCTCGTCCCGGAGAACGTTCCAGCAGAAGGGACAGCGCGCGGTATGCGATCGCATGTTTGGAAAGATCGTCATAGACAATCAGCACATCCTTTCCCTTATGCATAAAGTATTCTCCGATCGCCGTACCGGAATAAGGTGCGATATATTGCATCGGCGCCGACTCGCTTGCGGAGGCGTTGACAACGATCGTATAATCCATCGCCCCACGCTGACGCAGCATATAAACCAGCTGTGCAACACTGCTGGCCTTCTGGCCGATCGCCACATAAATACAAATGACGCCCGTGTCCTTCTGATTTAGTATCGTATCCACCGCGAGCGCGGTCTTTCCCGTCTGACGGTCTCCGATGATAAGCTCTCTCTGTCCCCGCCCGATCGGGAACATCGAATCAATACTCAGAATACCGGTATCCATTGGTGTATCGATCGCCTGTCTGTCTATGATGCGCGGAGCCGGAGCCTCAATTGCCCAATATTCTTCGACATTGATCGGTCCTTCCGAGTCGATCGGATTGCCGAAGGCATCCACGACTCTGCCAAGCATCTCGTCTCCGACAAGGATCCCGGCTGTCTTTTTGGTTCTGCGTACGCGGCTTCCCTCCGTGACATCCTTATCATCCCCAAAGAGGATGATACCGACACTGTCCTGACGCAGTTCCTGTGCCATTCCCTTGACACCGGATTCGAAGATAACGATCTCGCCGTAAACAACGTTCTGCAATCCCTGTGCGAAAACGATCCCATCGCCCACGGTCAGAACCTTTCCCTCTTCCTCTGCGACCGCCTCTAACTTCCACTGGTCGATGGATGAACGGAACAGCGTGATCAGCTTATCCGTCTCATTCACATCATCCCTTTTTGCAAGATCACCCAAAAATTCCTTGAGCTGTTGAAAACGGCCTTCCTTCGTCCAATCGTATACATCATTTCCCGCAAAGAGCTTAAATCCGGAAGGGATCCCCGTATCCTGCACCCAGCACAGCTCATAATCCACCTGGTATTTTTGGCTTAAAAATGCTTCAAATCGGCTCTTTTGGCCAGAGTCCGGCTCTGATGCGGAGTATAAATAAGCCTGCGGCTTGTTTTCCCTATTTTCCGCCATTTGCCGCACTCCTTTCCACATCCTCCAGGAATGCATCATAGACGTTGCCTGACGAACTCTCCAGCATGAGTTTCTCGGCAACCTCACCGATCATCCTGGAAATCTCATGCCTTGCATCGCTGACAACCTCGCCGCGGATCTTTTCCGCGTCCTTTCTCGCATCTTCGATGATCCTGGACGCCTCGCGCTTTGCCTCGCGGTTACTGCGCATTCTGGCACCCTCAAGTTCGGCGGAAGCCTTTTTTTTCTGTGCATTGATCTCATTTTGCACATTTTTGAGCTTATTCTCGTACTCTTCCTTGAGTTTGTCGGCATCCTCAAGCTGAATTCTGGCTTTCTCGTCGATCTCCTTATAATGTTCTTCCCTCTGTGCCATAAATTTTTTGACCGGCGCATAGAGCAGTACATAGAGTCCGCCAAACAAAATCACCACATTAAATAGGTGAAGAAATATCTGTAAAAAATCTATACCAAGTGGCATAGCATCCTACCTCCTGTCTGGTTATTTCCCATCCACACAAACCGCAGACTACATAACAAATATGATCAATATGGAAACGATCAAGGCGTAGATAACAACC
>JAGBQU010000193.1 GCA_017632755.1 Lachnospiraceae bacterium | reverse complement strand
GCCGCCATTGTCTCCGCCTTCCGGGCCGATGTCGATGATGTAGTCCGCTGTCTTGATCACATCCAGATTGTGCTCGATGACCAAGATCGTATTGCCCCCCTCCGCAAGTCTCTGCAGGATCTCCACCAGCTTATGCACATCCGCAAAGTGCAATCCCGTTGTCGGCTCATCCAGAATATAGATCGTCTTTCCGGTACTGCGTTTTGACAATTCCGTTGCAAGCTTGATGCGCTGTGCCTCTCCTCCGGACAGCGTTGTCGAGGGCTGTCCCAATTTGACATAGGAAAGTCCCACATCATACAGCGTGTCGATCTTTCTCTTGATACTCGGAACGTTTTCAAAGAAGGTAACCGCCTCTTCCACCGTCATGTCCAGAACATCATATATGTTTTTTCCCTTGTATCTGACATCGAGCGTTTCCCTGTTATAACGCTTACCCTGACACACCTCACAGGGAACATAGACATCCGGCAAAAAGTGCATCTCGATCTTGATGATCCCGTCTCCGCTGCAGGCCTCGCATCTTCCGCCCTTAACGTTGAAACTGAAACGTCCTTTTTTGTATCCCCTTGCCTTGGCATCGGGCGTTCCCGCAAACAGATCTCTAATCTGGTCAAACACTCCTGTATAAGTCGCCGGATTGGAGCGCGGCGTACGTCCGATCGGAGACTGATCGATGTCGATGACCTTATCGAGCTGATCGATCCCCTCTATTTTTTTATGTTTCCCGGGAATGGTTCTGGCGCGGTTTAAATCCCTTGCAAGTGTCTTGTAGACGATCTCGTTGACAAGGGACGATTTCCCCGATCCGGAAACACCGGTCACACATGTCATGACTCCCAGCGGGATATTTACATCGATATTCTTTAAATTGTTTTCCGCAGCGCCCTTGACCCGCAGGTATCCGGTTGCCCGCTTTCGCATCTTAGGTACGGGGATCTGTCTTTTCCCGCTCAGATACTGCCCGGTCACAGACGCCTCCACCTTCATGATCTCCTGCGCCGTACCCTGTGCTACAACCTCTCCTCCATGGCTGCCGGCGCCCGGCCCGATATCGACGATATGGTCCGCGGCCAGCATGGTGTCCTCATCATGTTCGACCACAAGCAGCGTGTTACCCATATCCTTGAGATTTCTGAGCGTGGCGAGAAGCTTGTCGTTATCCTTCTGGTGCAGACCGATGGACGGTTCATCCAGAATATAGCATACGCCCACCAGACCCGAGCCGATCTGTGTGGCAAGCCGGATCCGCTGCGCCTCACCTCCGGATAAGGTTGCGGTCGCCCGCGAGAGCGAGAGATATTCCAAACCCACATCCACAAGGAAACCGACTCTCGCATTGATCTCTTTGAGCACCAGCCTGCCGATCTTTTTTTGCTGATCGGTAAGTTGCATATCCTGCAAAAAGCTGTAAAGCTGCCGGATCGACATGGATGTGATCTCATAAATGTTTTTGTCACATACCGTAACAGCAAGGGATTCCTTTTTCAGACGCATACCGTGGCACTGCGCACAGGGTGTGATGCGCATAAAGGACTCATACTCCTGCTTGCTCTGCTCGGAAGCGGTTTCCCGGTAACGCCTCTGCACGTTTTTGATAAGACCTTCAAATGCGATGGGATAAACGCCTTTTCCACGCTGACCTTCATAATAAACGTCCACACTCTCTCCGTCCGTGCCTTCCTCAAGAATATGACGTATCCGGTCAGGATACTCCTCATAAGGCGTGTCGAGATCAAAACCATAGTGCTTTGCAAGCGCCGTCAACACCGCGTTGGTAAAGCTTCCCGCATCGCCACAGGACTGCCAGCCCATGACCGTGATGGCTCCCTCGTTGATACTCAGGGACTTGTCCGGGATCATGAGATCCACATCAAACTCCATCTTGTATCCGAGTCCGTAACATACGGGGCATGCGCCGAACGGATTGTTGAAGGAAAAGCTGCGCGGTTCGACCTCATCGATGCTGATCCCACAGTCCGGACATGAAAAACTCTGGCTGAAGTTCATTGCCTCTCCACCGATAACGTCCACGAGAAGCAGTCCGGCCGATAAGCCCAGAACGTTCTCGATGGAATCTGTCATTCTCTTTTCGATTCCTTCCTTCACGACAAGACGGTCCACAACAATCTCGATGGAGTGCTTGATATTCTTATCAAGGACGATCTCCTCCGAGAGTTCATACAGATTTCCGTCCACACGCACACGTACATAGCCGCTCTTTTTCGCGCGTTCAAATACCTTCTCGTGACGTCCCTTCTTGCCCCGCACAACAGGTGCAAGCAACTGGATCCTGGTTCCCTGCGGCAGCGCCATGACCTGATCGACCATCTGGTCTACAGTCTGCTTGGCGATCACCTTGCCGCACTGCGGGCAATGCGGGATACCGATCCTTGCATACAGGAGGCGGAAATAATCATAGATCTCCGTCACGGTTCCCACCGTCGAGCGTGGATTTCGATTCGTGGATTTCTGGTCGATGGAGATGGCCGGGGACAAGCCCTCGATCTTTTCCACATTGGGTTTCTCCATCTGTCCCAAAAACTGTCTTGCATAGCTGGAGAGGGATTCCATGTATCTCCTCTGCCCCTCTGCATATATGGTATCAAAAGCCAGGGACGACTTGCCCGATCCGGAAAGCCCGGTCAGGACAACAAGCTCATTTCTCGGTATATCCACATTCAAATGCTTCAGATTGTGCTCACTTGCTCCTCTGATCTTGATAAATTC
>JAGBQU010000192.1 GCA_017632755.1 Lachnospiraceae bacterium | reverse complement strand
TGATGCCAGTCACTGTGCTGATCCAGAAATCGCGCAGACTGCATCAGGGATTGCGGATGGGAATATACACGCCGGATATCCTCAAGCTGTGCTTGCGGAAGTCCCAGCAGGCAGTGCTCGATCCGGATGATCTGCTCCCCCACGATATAATTTTCATACTCTACCAAAAGGTCATAGATCTCACTCACGATCCCCGCCGTGGAATTCTCGATCGGAAGAACCGCAAAGTCGGCGCTCCCCTCGTCAATGGCACTCATGGCATCGCGGAAGGTGTCCACGTGAAAGCAGTTTACCTGATCTCCGAAATAATTTTTCATCGCAAGCTCCGAGTATGCGCCCGGCGCTCCCTGAAAAACAACCCTCGCCTTGCCGGTGTCAAGCTCATCCACCCCGATAAAGGGAAGCTTGCCCAGGCTTCCCTTTTCTGCCAGAAGCTGGTATTGCAGTTTTCGGCTCATGGACATGATCTGTTCAAACAGCTCCTCGATCCCATGCCGGTTGAATTCATTGCTTGCAAGCGATTTTACCGTGCGGATCTTCTCCTCCTCCCGCTTTTTGTCAAATACCTTTTTACCCGTCTCGATCTTAAACTGCGCCACTCGTTTGCTGGCGTCCATGCGTTTTTCATACAGGGATACGATCTGTGCGTCGATCCGGTCAATCTCATTTCTGATTTCTAGCAAATCCATTGTGTTTTACCTTCTTCTTCTTTATTATGGAAACGCTCTCTGCGTTATACCTCTGCACTACTCCCCTTTGCAAAACCGGTGCTTAACAGCCGGCAGGGCACGTGCTATAATAGATCTGTATATCGATATATTGATGTCGGGGTCAAAACCCGATATCCGGATTGTTGCGTGCTTCGCGCTCCCACAATCCTCCCACATTTCACACTTTCGAGCAAGTTCAAAGTGGGTTCGGACTTTTGACCCTGATATCATATAATCACATTATACGACAATACATAGTCATTCGCAACTACCTACAAGACTCCGCCTGCCGCATAAATGCAGTAGAAGGAGCCCGCGAAGAAAGGATAATCATTATGAACAATAAAGTAAAGCTCGGACTGATCCTGGGGGGGCTTGCATTGTGCATGGGTTTCTTTGCTTTTCTCACAGCTCTGACAAGACGCATTCCCTCCAATCCTGCCGGGACGCTCGGCAACACTGCAGGGAATCTGTATAACAGTGGCCTGTACTGCGAATCGGGCGATAAGATCTTCTTTGCAAATGCTTACGACAACGGAGCACTCTACGTGATGAATACAGATGGGAGCAACATCAAAAAGCTCCATGACGGCACCACCAATTTCATCAATGCCGGCGGCAATTATCTGTACTATATGCAGACATCCGCGCAAAAAGGCGGGGCAGGTCTGGGATATGTGCGAGGGATCACCGGCATGTATCGCATCCGCAAGGATGGCAAACGGGCGGCAGGTCTTTCCAGAAACTGTCGCGGATGCATCAAGCTTGTCGATGATCATCTCTATTACCAGCACTACACCAAGGCCACCGGCGTATCCATTCATCGTATGCGCACCAACAAAAAAGATGATATGGTCGTGCTGGATAAAAATATAGCTCCGGCAGCTACATATCAGGGAAATATCTACTGTAGCGGGCTGGAGCAGAATCACAATCTCTATGCTGTTGATATGAACACCGGCGAGACCCGGGTGGCTTTGCAGGCAAATCTATGCTTCCCTACCGTGGAAGACGGATATGTCTATTATATGGACGTTTCCGAAAACTATCGCCTATGCCGCATTGATCTTACGGATCCGCAGGCCGGCGCGCAGGTTCTGACAACCGATCGCATCGATGCATACAATGTTTACGGAAGTGTGATCTATTATCAGCGAAACTCGGAGACAGCTCCCGCCCTGATGCGTATGAATCTCGACGGATCCAATCCGGAACTGATCGCCGAAGGCAACTACTCCAACATCAATTGCACGAGCAGTTACACATACTTCACATTGTTCGGAGCGGATGTACCTGTATACAGGGTTCCCACCTTCCAAGGCACCAACGTTGACACCTTCAACGAGGCGCGGGATGCCGCACTGCGGAACATGGAATGACCCGCTCCTTCGGGATCATCCTTGTCTGTACTTTTCCAGCATCTGGCTGACAGTCAGGCCGTTAAGCGGATGCCGCAGATACGGTGCAAGCTCGCAGAGAGGTGCGAGCACAAACTCCCTGTTGGGCATATCGATATGCGGAATATGCAGAGTCGGCGTGTCGATGATCTTGCGATCGAAAAAAAGGATATCCATATCCAGGGTACGCGGTCCCCAGTGGATCAGTCTCTCACGCCCCTGATCATCCTCGATCTTATGCAGAAGATCAAGCAGTATCTGCGGGGAGAGCAGTGTTTCGATCTTCACAACACCGTTTATAAAATCATCCTGCTCCAGATAACCGTAAGGTTTGGTCTCGATCATTTCCGAGACATTGATCACACGGCAGTAGTGATTATCCTCAAGCGCATCGATCCCGCTTTGGATGTATTGCTTGCGGTTTCCCATATTGGAGCCGAGTCCGATATACACGGTATGCCACATGCGCCTGATCTTGACCGATACATTTTCAAAACTGTGTGCGATCGGAGCCTGCGGCTTGAAGATCTCCATCTCCATACCGCTGAGCAAGGGGAACGCATTGAGCACTTCCACGATCGTCTGCTCTGCCAATGCCTCCAGAAGATCATATCTGTTATTCTTCGCATGACTCACGACCATGTCACAGACAGTACTGTAGTCAACCGTCATAGGCAGCTGATCAAAGAGTCCTGCCCTTTCCAGATCCAGAAAGAGCTTCACATTGATATAAAACTCCTGCCCCTGCTCTTTCTCCTGATCCAAAACGCCATGATACGCAAACACTTTTAACTGTTTTATCTCGATTGTATCCATATTGTCCCCCTCTTCTTTTTTCCATATCCGTTCCCGGCTTTCGCTTCAGCTGCTTAGCGGCCACATGCTCACGCCTCCGCAAGGATGGCGCGCGCCATACGGATTGCCTGCTGATTCTCCCTGACATCGTACACACGCACAAAAGAGCATCCTTTTTGCACCGCCAGCACGGTCGTTGCCACGGTACCCACCACGCGCTCGTCCGTCGGCAGATCCAACGTTAATCCGATCATGGACTTACGGGAAGTTCCCAACAAGATGGGATAACCCAGCTCATGCAGGTACTCGAGACGGTTCGTGATCAGCAGATTCTGATGCAGATCCTTTCCGAACCCAACCCCCGGATCCAGAATGATCCGCTTATCATCGATCCCGCTTTCCCTTGCAAGCAGGACGCTCTGCCTCAGATCACGGAGCACATCCTCCAAAAAATCCTGATATACAGCTTCTTTTCTGTTGTGCATCAGACAGCATGCAACTCCGTATTTTGCGATCACACCTGCCATCTTCTCATCGTACTTTAATCCCCAGATATCATTGATCAGATCCGCACCTGCCAGTATTCCGGCCTCGGCAACGGAGCTTTTGTAGGTATCCAGCGACACGGGAATGTCATACTCTTCCTTGATCCGCTCTATGATCACCGCCGTGCGATCGATCTCCTCCGCATCACTGATCATGCTATATCCCGGTCTCGTCGACTCACCACCTACATCGATGATGTCTGCGCCCTGCCGGATCATATCACCGACATGCCATAGCGCTTCATCCGAACCGATAAATTTTCCTCCGTCCGAAAAAGAATCCGGCGTCACATTGAGGATACCCATGATATAGGTCTCGTGTTCGGTATCAAACTGTTTTCCTCCGATTATCATCTTTGAACCTTCCTCTCACTCTGCTCCCAGCATGTGATAGAAGATATTCTCAAGTTTCTCATTTTCTTCAAACACACCTCTTTTAACAATTGTAACCGTGGTACTGCCCGGCTTTTTGACACCGCGCATGGTCATACACATATGCTCGGCCTCCAGCATGACCATCGCACCCTTCGCTCCCAGATCACGCATGAGCGCGTCTGCGATCTGCACCGTCATTTGCTCCTGGATCTGCGGTCTCTTGGCATATACCTCCACACATCTGGCAAGCTTTGACAAGCCAACCACACGGCCGTTTGGTACATATGCGACATGCGCTTTTCCGTAAAACGGCATCAGGTGATGCTCGCACATGGAATAAAACGGAATATCCCTCTCCAGCACGATTTCACGATTGTCTGAGGCAAATGTCTTTTGCAGATGCACTGCCGCATCGTCACCAAAGCCCGCATAGATCTCCTCGCACATCCGAGCAACCCTGGCAGGCGTCTCACGCAGACCTTCCCGGTTTACATCCTCGCCGATCCCTTCCAGCAGCAGTCTGATCGCTTGTTCTACCTTCTGTTTATCTATCATAACCCTTCATCCTTTCCGCAAACGTTCACACGGCGGATCATCCTCATCGTCTCATTTGCACGATACGGATCAGATCTCCCAGATAGGAGAGTGATCCGAACGCTACGATGACGCTCCCCGGATCCGCCAGCAGATATGCCATTTCCACGGCCTCTTCTATACTGTCCGCCTTTGTCACATGTCCATGATATCTGCTCACTTCCTCTGCAAGCTCATAGGCATCCATCGCGCGCGGATTGTTCGGCGTTTTGACCGTGATGATCTGCTCTGCATACATGGTTGTCTGTCGAATGATCTTTTCATACTCCTTGTCTTTCAACACTCCTATTATATAGATAATCCTCTTATTTGTAAAATAAAATTGTATAGACTTTGCAAGCTGACCGGCAGCAGCCTCGTTGTGAGCGCCGTCGATCACAAAAAGAGGTCTTTTGGCGATGACTTCAAAACGCCCCGTCCAGACAGTATCGCGAAGTCCTTTTTTCAGCGCCTCGTCACAGATCTGATATCCCAGACGCCGCAGTTGCATAATGACCTCAACGGAAAGTGCCGCATTTTCGATCTGGTAGGTACCCGCCAGTTGAATCTCATATTTTTCCCCGCGATAGCGAAAACTCTGCTTCGTGATCCCGTACTTTATCTGCCGGATCTGATCTTCTTCCACCATCGACAGCTCGCACGCTCTGCTCTCGCAGCAGCGCCGGATCACGCCAAGTGCCTCCTCGCTCTGCATCTGACTGACAACGGGATATCCCGGTTTGATGATGCCGCACTTTTGCTCTGCAATCTTTCCCAGTGTATCCCCCAGAAAAGCCATGTGATCCATGCTGATGGATGCGAGTACACTGACAAGGGGCTGTGGTATGATATTGGTTGCATCGAGCGCGCCTCCGAGTCCCGTCTCCAGCACGATAAAGTCACATTTTTTCTCGGTAAAATAGAGAAGGGACAGCGCCGTTTCAACCTCAAACAGGGTCGGATGCGGAAAGCCTTCCGCTACGATATCGTCACAGACCGTTTTGATCCTGGCCATGTATCTGCCCAGATCCTTCCATGTGATCATCTTCGCAGAGATCTGTATCCGCTCACGATACTCCGTGACGGTGGGTGAAATGTATCGTCCGACCTTGTATCCGGCCTCTTTCAGGATCGTCGAGACAAAGGCGAGTGTCGATCCCTTTCCGTTCGTCCCCGCGATGTGGATCACCTTCGGAAGTCCTTGCATAAAATCCAGCCGCTCACAAAGTCTCTTCATCGGATCAAGTCCCAGAACACTGCCATAGCTGCCAAGCTCCTCGATATATTGCTCCGTCTGTCTGCGGGTCATGCCCGCTGTTTGTGTATCCATAGATTAAATGCTCCTCTCCGGCTCCTGCCCGGCTCAATCTAAAATGCCGCGCAGATGTATATTTTCTGCACGGTCTGCCCATACTCATCCTATGATCAAAAAATTTATCACCTGCGGCACACTGGGCTGGTGCCTCGAGATCCTCTTTACAGCCCTCGTTTCTCTCCCAAAAAGAAACTATAAACTCATGGGGCGCACCTCGCTTTGGATGTTTCCCATCTACGGGATGGCCGTCACTCTCGCGCCTTTATCCAGGCTCATCTGCAAAAGATCTGTTCTCTCCCGCGGCGCCATATACACCCTGTGCATCTTCATCACCGAATTTGTCACAGGCCGCATGTTAAAAAAGCGGGATCTGTGCCCATGGAACTATGCGGATGCCAAATACAATGTCGACGGCGTCATACGCCTCGACTATGCACCGCTCTGGTTTGGTACAGGGCTTTTGTATGAATATATCCTGTCCGATCACAAAACGGACAGGCACAACAAAACAACGGCACCTTGATGGTTGCCGTTGTAGCGTTCCCTGCATTAATCGTCCAGATCAACGTCTCCGCTTCCGATATCCAGCGTGTTGATGGTACGTCTCTTCATACGCGCCTTCTCGGACTGTTCAAAGATAAAGTCCTTGATCGCACGCCCGTTTCGGATATGTGTCAAACACAGTTTCTGATGGGTGGTATCCCCTGTATAACAGACTACAGTGGAAAGTTTAAAAATCCTCTCAAGCAGCGTACATTCGAGTTTGACATCCTGCACCTTGTACATATAACAGTCATCCTCGATGATCTTAAAAAATCCGGCACGGATCGTTATGCATTCTTCCCCGATCGTATAGCGGGTAAAGGTCCATGGCAGTCCAAAAAACAAAAGACGTTTCTTCTCTACAAATTCCATCCTGGCTCCCCCTTTTTCTTATGTGACTCTTTCTTCAGTATACTGATTCCGGAATGGGCAGTCAAGGTATTTCACGATTTTCGGCAGCTGCACGATT
Organism: Lachnospiraceae bacterium; assembly: GCA_017632755.1. The sequence continues at coordinate 876 of JAGBQU010000192.1, read as the reverse complement.
TTCATTGAAAGAGACCGCCACCTATGCTATCATATATAAGAATGAATGCCGCCCGCGGCGTTCTCGTGCCGAGCGCGGTTGCGTTTATGCAACATTTTCATTACGCTCGAGTGCGCACCCATAGCGGAGCGCTTTTTAAGTAATAGAAATATCCGGCCCGACTTTCGGGCATGCCACATCGTGAGTATAAAAGGAGGGTTTTATGTTAGCGCAGGAATGTATCAAAGGCAGAAGAAGTATCAGAAAATTTAAAACAGACGCAGTCTCAGGCGAACTGCTCGCATCCATCGTGGAGACCGCTTCCTATGCACCAAGCTGGAAAAACACACAGATCACCCGCTATGTTGCCGTGAGCAATCCCCTTAAGGATCGTCTCGCAGAAGAATGCTGCGGAGATTTCCCTCACAACATGGACATTATCAAAAACGCCCCCATGCTGATCGCAGTCTCGATCGTGAAAAACCGTTCCGGTTTTGATCGTGATGGTTCCTACACGACAAGACGAGGCGATTCCTGGCAGATGTTTGATGCAGGTATTGCCAGCGAAGCTTTTTGTCTGGCTGCTTATGAGGCAGGACTCGGAACCGTTATCTTAGGTATTTTTGATGATCAGAAAGTAACTGAGCTGCTTGAGCTTCCCGAGGATCGGGAGGTTGTGGCTCTTATTCCCATCGGATACCCTGACGAGACTCCCTCTGCTCCCAAGAGAAAAACAGTAGACGATTTACTCACCTTCAAATGATCTTTCAGGCAGATTATAAATGACCTTCCATTTATAACCTGCCTATTTTAAAGGATAAAGAGAAAGGAAAAGCAATTATGAGACACCTGATGAATCCTCTCGATTTTACGGTGGAGGAATTGGAAAAATTATTT
>JAGBQU010000191.1 GCA_017632755.1 Lachnospiraceae bacterium | reverse complement strand
TTCCCTGCTTAGCGATGCTGACGATGGGAAGTGTCGCCTTTCCCATCTCCACCGTCATGTTGGAGTTTTTCTGATTCATAAGCATATCGGAAAGAATCAATGCCACAAAAAAGACAACGACTGCCACAGCTGCCTTTATCAAGTTTTTCTTCATGAGATGACTCCTTTTTTATAATTCTCCAAAAGAGTGTAGAGGCTCTGAGATGTATGCAGCTGCTCAAGCAGTCCGCTTACTGCATCCGCACTGCGCCGCTTCATTTTGTCCGACTTCACTGCGCGGATCAAAATGTTTTTGGGGGTGTTTTCCAGATCAATGAATTCCAGGATCTGTGTCCGGTAGCCAAGCTCTTCGAGCAGATTGGCACGGATGCCGTCCGTGATGAGCGCACTGATCCGCTCCTTTAACAAGCCGTATTTGAGGATCGGCGCAAGCATCTCATTTTGGATCTGCCGGTTGATCTCATGCTGACAGCAGGGCACGGATAGGATGACCTTCGCATTCCACTGCACGGCTTTTAAGAGGGCATAATCGGTCGCCGTATCACAGGCATGCAGCGTCACCACCATATCCACCTGCTCTTTTTCCCGGTACTCCTTGATATCTCCGCACAAGAAATGGAGCTTCTCATATCCATATTTGTCACGCAGCCTGTTGCACTCCGCGATCACGTCCTTCTTTAAATCCAGTCCCACGACATCTATGTCATAGTTTCTCTTTATTTTGAGATAATAATACATGGCAAAGGTGAGATAGGATTTCCCACATCCAAAATCGAGGATCGAGACGGTCCTGTCTTTGGGAAGTTCATTTGCAATATCCTCCAGGAACTCCAAAAAGCGATTGATCTGCCGAAATTTATCATACTTTGACTTAACGATCTTTCCCTCCTTCGTCTGCACACCCAGATCGATGAGAAAGGGAACGGGTTCGCCCTCCTTAAGGATATAGTTTTTGCTGCGGTTGTGAGAGAGCTGCTCCCGTATGTCCGAATGCATATCGCCGCCATCGTTTGTGCTATTCATATCGGTCGGACCTCCACCGCTTACGCCGCCATTACCGCTTTCTTTCTGAAGCGGTCTGACCTTGCATGTCACTTTTCCTTTTTTGCTCACAAGCACAGATGCGTCCACGCTCGTGCTTGCCAGCTGCATCTGCTTGAATTCATTCTCTAACAGGGCTGTGATCTTTGAAACGGCCTCCTGCTTTGCAAGATTTTCGTGCATGACCTTTGTCCCGATATAGGATGTGAACTGAAAGCGCAACTCCTCGCCGATCACAACCGGGCGCACTTTCACCTTAAACTTGTCGCTTTTCACCCTTTGATCACTCAGCACGATCTGCCCAAGCTCCTCTGTCAGTTGTTCTTCCAGCAAAGATATGACTTTCTGCATCCTGCCCTCCATAACACAATTTTCTCTTTATCATAACACATCCCGGCACATATCTCTATGCCCCGGGATCATTTTTTGTATAAGCTATCTGGATTTTATCCTTTGTTTTATATACACATACCCGTACGTCAGAAGGATCGTGAGGAGTGCGCAGCAAAGCATAAAAACCGCATTATCAGACATCACATTTGCATTCCTGCTTAATACGATCATCGGCAACCTTTGCAGCATGTACAGCGGGAACAGATTTTTTCCCAAAAAATGCAGGGCCGCATTGCCGAAGCGGATCACTTTTGTCACCAGCAAGACAATGAGGGCAAAGGAGACGGACATGATCTCATACAAAACAACGTGTGACGAATATGTTCTGGAAAAATGATAGGTGATCAAGCTCAGAACAAAGAGCAGCAGGAAAACGGGTTTTTTCTTTAGCAGCTCATCAATCTCATCCTTATAGCACCCCCAGAAGATACCAAATACATATGCACACACGGTGTTATACCAAAAGCTTTCCTTATATCTCATCATAGTGATGATATACAGCGCAGTCAGGATCACATGAGAGAGAATAAAGAGCGCCTTCCGCTTTTGAAAAAGCATATACGAAACAAGTGTGATCAGATACAGGATAAAAATGGAAAAAATATACCAGTTACTGTTTCCTACCGATTTCCATCCCGCAAAGGAAAACAGCAGCCTTTTTGCGGAATAGTCTTTGCCGATCATTCTTCCGACCAAATAATAGAGAAAAACGATGATGTCAAATTCAAGAAGCAGGCTTAGAATCCTCTTTTTGAAAAAAGTTGTCATGTACCTTTCTTTGTTTTTTATGGAATAGTATATGCCATAGCCCGAATAAAAAAGAAACATGACCACTATCAGCTGATCCAGATAGTAATTCAAATGGAGCATATGCAGATCCGTTTTGCCAAATTGATCGATGTAAGACGTAATGTGCCTGAAAAAGACAAAAATGATAAACACGCCTTTTACGGCATTGGTATCCTCCACAGACAAATAGGCCTCATTGCCATTGATAAAACAGGGCTTTATGCGATATAGCAATAAAAGAATAGCAGACAAAAGTAAAGCATCCACCCCAGGTCTTCCTTTCCTTGTACAACGTTTCTCAAATAATGCGGATCGTTGCATTCGTCCTTATCATAACACATCCCGGCACATATCTCTATGCCCGGGATATCGTTTTGCGTTCCTTTTTTTGCATGCTTTTATTCGCTACCAAGATTGTGATGTCTGCGTCTTAAGATCTCATAAAAGAGCAGTACCGTGATGAATTCCTCGATTCCCTCCCACTCCAGGAGCATCAGGTATTGCCGGTTCCCTTGATACTTGACTCTGTTTTCCCGCATGGATGTGAGGACTTCGCCTGCGATCTTGTAAAGCATCCTGCGATCCGGATATTGATCATAGATGAGACTGCCGCGGTAATCGTATGTGTTGATCGTCTTATTGATCTCATTTTGTACGATCTTTGCACCCATGGGATACATCTGCTGCAGGTATTCCAGATCTTCCCACATGGTGCTCTCCTGACCATCCGGTCCGGTCGGCGGATACGTCATGTAAAAGGGCAGTATGTTGCGCTTACTCATGTCAGCCTACCCGTTTTTTCTTATCATATGCATGCGCGATATTTATCGTTACGCAATCATTTTATCTGCAATTGCGAATTTCACTCCCACATAAAAACGAATGCCGCTTGCGGCATTCACGCGCCGAGCGCGGTTGCATTTATGCAACGTTTTCATTACGCGCGAGTGCGCATCCATAGCGGAGCGCTTTTTGTGTAATAGGGAATTGCGGAGCAATTTCCTATTACATAAAAGAGAGCCGGGGAAATAGGATATACTCCCCCGGCTCTCGCAATCTCTTAGATTAAAATGTATGCCCGACTCTTATATTATCACCTGAATCCGGGCAACCGCTCTGGCAAGTGCCGTCTCCGCACGGGCAATGTCTGTCGCACTGTCCTTTTGCACGATCCTCTCCTTTGCCCTGTCCATCGCGGCCTGTGCCCTCTCCTGATCGATCTCGTCAGGCCACTCTATGACTTCCGCCATGATCGTCACTTTGTCACCCAGAACCTCGACAAAGCCCTCATGAAGGGCAGCTTCCTTGATCTCCTCACTCTCGTGGATCGTCAGAATACCGGGCTTTAGCAGAAAGGTCATGGGAATATGATTTTTATAGATCCCGACCTCTCCCTCTGTGGTGTTAAACTCCACCATATTCACCTCTCCGCGATAAAAGACGCGGTCGGGTGTAATGATATTTAATTCAAAAGCTCTCTCGTCTGCCATCCGCTCACCCCTTACTTCACGCGGGCAAGAACATCGTCAATGCTTCCGGCATTTAAGAAATAGCTCTCGGGAATGCTGTCATGCTTACCTTCCAGGATCTCCTTAAATCCACGGATCGTCTCACTGATCGGCACATAGACACCGGGATATCCCGTAAACTGCTCTGCCACGTGGAACGGCTGTGACAGGTATCTTTGCACCTTTCTCGCTCTGGATACGATGACCTTATCCTCCTCGGAAAGCTCATCCATACCCAAGATCGCAATGATATCCTGCAGCTCTTTGTATTTTTGCAAAATCTCCTGCACACCGCGGGCTACCTGATAGTGCTCCTCACCGAGGACACGCGGATCAAGGATTCTCGATGTGGACTCGAGAGGATCCACGGCCGGATAGATACCGAGCTCCACGATGGCACGTGAAAGAACGGTGGTCGCATCCAAATGTGCAAAGGTAGTTGCCGGAGCCGGGTCGGTCAAGTCATCCGCCGGCACGTATACCGCCTGCACGGATGTGATGGAACCGTTCTTCGTGGATGTGATACGCTCCTGAAGGGCACCCATCTCCGTCTGCAATGTCGGCTGGTAACCTACGGCTGAGGGCATACGTCCGAGAAGCGCGGACACCTCACTACCTGCCTGCGTAAAACGGAAGATGTTGTCGATGAACAAAAGCACATCCTTACCACCCTTGTCACGGAAGTACTCCGCCATGGTAAGTCCGGTAAGTCCCACTCTCATTCTCGCTCCGGGCGGCTCATTCATCTGCCCGAATACCATCGTCGTCTTATCGATAACACCCGACTCTGTCATTTCATGGTAAAGGTCATTTCCCTCACGGGTTCTCTCACCAACGCCGGTAAATACGGAATATCCGCCGTGCTCTGTCGCAATATTGCGGATCAGCTCCTGAATCAATACCGTCTTACCGACACCGGCACCTCCGAAAAGACCGATCTTACCACCCTTCTGATACGGGCAGAGAAGGTCAACGACCTTGATACCGGTCTCCAGAAGCTCCGTAGCCGTAGACTGCTCGGAAAACTCCGGGGCAGGTCTGTGGATCGGCTCATGTCCCACACCTGTCGGAGCAGGTTTATTGTCGATCGGTTCTCCCAGCACGTTGAAGATACGTCCGAGCGTATTCTCTCCTACCGGGACGGTAATCGGAGCACCTGTTGCGTTTGCATCCATTCCTCTCACCAGTCCGTCTGTCGGACCCATGGCGATACATCTGACTGTATCATCACCCAGATGCTGTGCCACTTCCACAACCAGCTCTTCGCCGTTTCTCTTGGTTATGCGGATCGCCTCATTGATCTGCGGAAGATGTTCATCCGTAAATTTTACGTCCAGCACGGCACCGACGATCTGGGTAATCTTTCCCACTGCGTTTGCCATTTTTTCCTTTTCCTTTCGCTGTTTTTAGTATTCGCCTCACAGACATGCCTGTGATCTGTGCAAAGCCGGCTCTATGAAATCGCCTGTGCACCTGCGATAATCTCTGTAAGTTCCTGCGTAATAGAGCCCTGACGCGCTCTGTTATATTGTAAGGACAGCTTGTCGATCATCTCTTCCGCGTTGCTCGTTGCGGAATCCATCGCCTGCATTCTCGCCCCGTTCTCACTCGCGATCGCTTCCACCATCCCGCCATAGATGATCGAGGTCACATACTTGGGTATGAGCAGCGCAAGCGCATCCTCCTCATCCATCTCAAAGTTCATGATACCTTCTTTGTCCGCCTTTTGTATCTCAGCCGAGTCGATCGGCAGAAGCTTTAACACGGTCGGGATATGGCTGACCGTATTCTTAAAAGAGGTATAAGCAAGATAGATTTCGCCGATCTCCCCGTCTTCGTATGCCTTAAGCACTTCCCGGGAGATCTGCATTGCCTCCATATACACCGGATCCTCGATATAATCCGAGTAATCTGCTGCGATCTCATATCCCTTTCTGGAAAGGGTATCACGCCCCTTCTTGCCGACGGAATAGATCTTTAAATCCTCTTTGTTCCAATCGCCGTTCGTGATCAGCTTTGTCACATTGGAATTGTATCCGCCTGCGAGTCCGCGGTTTGAGGTAATGACTATGATGCCTTTTTTGTCCGTGTCCACACCCTGAAGATAGGGATGTCTGATGGCTCCGGCTCTTGCCAGAATGCTCTTTATCGTGGCGTACATGCCGTTAAAATAAGCCTTCGACTGCTCCGCTCTCATCTTGGAGCGCTGGAGTTTTACTGTGGAAACGAGCTTCATCGCCTTTGTGATCTGCTGTGTACTCTGTACACTCGCCTTACGTCTCTTGATGCTTCTCATGGAAGCCATGCATCATCACCTGACTTTCTTTATTTGAACTGCGACTTAAATTCGTCAATCGCCTTCTTCAAAATTGTCTCCGTTTCCTCAGAGATCACTTTCTCATCCGCAATGGCACCGGGCACCTCCGGATACTTGGTATCCAAAAACTCAAAGAATTCGGCCTCAAATCTGGTGATATCCTCAACCGCGATATCGAGCAGATACTTGTTGGTCGCCACGTAAATGATGATAACCTGATACTGTACCGGAACCGGTTTGTACTGGGGCTGCTTTAATATCTCCTTGATACGCTCACCCTGTGCAAGCTTCTCCTTGGTATCCGCATCAAGCTCGGATCCGAACTGTGCAAATGCGGCAAGCTCACGATACTGTGCAAGCTCAACACGGATCGGTCCGGCGATCTTCTTCATCGCCTTGATCTGCGCAGAACCACCTACACGGGATACGGACAAGCCCGCATTTACGGCCGGACGGAATCCGGCATTGAACATCTCTGTCTCAAGATAGATCTGACCGTCTGTGATCGAGATCACGTTTGTGGGAATATATGCGGAAACATCTCCCGCCTGCGTCTCGATAATGGGAAGCGCCGTGATGGATCCACCGCCATGCTCCTCGTTCATACGGCAGGCTCTCTCCAGAAGTCTGGAGTGAAGGTAGAATACATCACCCGGATATGCCTCACGTCCCGGCGGTCTCTTTAAAAGCAGGGAAAGTGTACGGTAAGCCACGGCATGCTTAGAGAGATCATCATAGATGATGAGTACATCCTCACCGTTTTCCATCCACTCCTCAGCGATCGCACATCCCGCATAGGGAGCGATGTACTGCAAAGGAGCAAGCTCACTTGCCGTGCTGGCAACGACAGTCGTGTAGTCCATCGCGCCGTACTCCTCAAGAGTCTTGACAATACTTGCGACGGTGGATGCTTTCTGACCGATCGCAACATATATACATTTCTCGTTCTGTCCTTTTTGGTTGATGATCGTATCGATGGCGATCGCTGTCTTACCGGTCTGTCTGTCGCCGATGATCAGCTCACGCTGTCCTCTTCCGATCGGAACCATCGAATCGATTGCCTTGATACCGGTCTGGAGCGGTGTGTCCACGCTCTTTCTGGTGATAACGCCGGAGGCAACCCTCTCGATCTGGCGATACTTATTTGTCTGGATCGGACCTTTTCCATCTATTGGTTGACCAAGCGCATTGACTACACGTCCGAGCATCGCGTCTCCACAGGGAACCTCAACAACCCTGCCGGTTGTCTTTACGGTGTCACCCTCGTTGATATTCTTGTGGTTACCAAGTAAAACGGCACCCACATTGTCCTCCTCGAGGTTCAACACCATACCGTAGATCTCATTGGGGAACTCAAGAAGTTCTCCCTGCATCGCATTTTCCAGTCCGTGCACACGAGCGATACCGTCAGCCACCTGAATGACGGTTCCGGTGTCGGAAACCTCAAGCGTTGACGCATATCTCTTGATCTGATCCTTGATCACTGAACTTATCTCTTCTGGTCTTAAATTCATGGATCTTTACGCACCTTTCTTTTCTCTTTTTTATGCAAGCTGAATATTCAATAACTGCTTTGTCATCTCACTCAGCTTTGTCTGAACACTGCTGTCAACCACGCGATCACCGATGCGGATCTTCATGCCTCCGATCAGCTTTTCGTCCACATCGTAGTGCATTTCCACTTCCTTGTATCCGGTCGTA
>JAGBQU010000190.1 GCA_017632755.1 Lachnospiraceae bacterium | reverse complement strand
GGTTTTGCGAGTGTGGTTCTGAATAGTTACACATAAACAAATAGATTTATTATGTGGTTCTGAATAGTTACACATAAGCAAAAAGGGTATCAAGTGAATATTTCATACATAAATAAACATATCTCCCAATATACTGGATTAGAACAACACTGATCCGAGGGAGGCTTAAAATGGAAGACATAAACACAGGAAAACAGCGAGTACATAAGTTTATGCTGACAAACAGAAGGACATGTATGGTGAACGGTGTCTCGGATGTACTCTCTTTTGATCTGACGGAGATCCTTCTGGAAACGGATCTGGGTATGCTGATGATCCGTGGAAGTGATCTGCATGTCAACAGACTTACGTTGGAGAAAGGTGAGGTCGACATCGAGGGAAAAATAGACAGTCTGACTTATTCGGAAGTGAATTCCTATGGAAACAAGGCGGAATCTCTTTTTGGAAAGCTGTTTAAATAATGAGCCGACAGATCGTAGAAGAATTTACATTTTTGTGGTATTCCGTCTGCATGGGCATCGTCATTACCTTTTTTTATGATATGATCCGTCTGTTTCGGGAACTGATCCCCCACAAGAAGTGGATGGTCTCTGCGGAGGATACTTTGTTCTGGATCATTACCTGTGCTGCCCAGTTTATGTTGCTTTACAAGGTAAACAACGGCATCCTGAGATGGTACTCCATCGCAGGTGCCTTTCTCGGGATGATTCTGTACAAAAAAACTATCGGACTATATATGGTTGTGTTTTTGAGCAAACTTATACGCAAAACACTACATATTGTGCTTCGTATATTTATGTACGTTTTTTCGCCAATTAGATGGATAGTACGAAAGGCAAAGCCAGTATTTATGCGGATTGCACAAAATTTTAGGTCGAGGCAAAAAAATGCCAAAAATAAGTTGACTGCACAGGTCGGCAAGGTTAAAATATCATTATGTAAACACAATAATCCGAAGGATGGAGAGGTAGAGTTATGAGTCGGAGGATTTCTTTTCGGACAAAGAAGCGGCAAAATAAACTCGGCATGAGTCTCGTCTCGGTGGTTGTTCTGATGATATTGGTGGTCATATCCATCAGCAGTGTCGATCTTCAAAAGAAACAGGCGATGTATCTGGAAAAGCAGGCACAGCTGCAGGAGCAGATCGCGCAGCAGGAGCAGCGGGCGGAGGATCTGGTCGAGCTTAAGAAATATACACAGACAAAGGCATATGTTGAGGAAGTGGCGAAGGATAAGCTGGGACTTGTGCACAGCGATGAGATCGTCTTTGAGATGGAGAAATAAAAAAGCGGACTTTTCATGGAAAGGGTTCGTTTTTTTTTGCGCTTTTTGTCACATAAAAATCATATCTGCGCGCCAGTTTTTGACATACTTTTTATTTGTTTTTTCTTATACTATTCTGAGCCATGCATATGCATGGCATGAAGTGAACATGCAGAACGCGACATCGCAAAACGGAAGCCAAATGCAAAGCATTTCATAACAGGTTACGGCGAAGTAAGAGGAGAAGAAAAATGGTATGTGAAGAAATGGATACATGGTATATGGTGATGCCCGAATTCGGAAAACAGAGGCTTATGACCTGCGCGGAATCCCTAGAGGAATTATCCGATAATTTTCTGCAAAAGCAGGAGATTCCGGATACGGAAGACAAGCGGGAAAAGATCTTTTTACAAAAGCTTTCGGAGAACCGCAATGTGATCTCCAGGCAACTTGCAACGGTCTCAAGAATATTAAAAAACCTGGCCGATGAGGCTTACTGCAGCACAGATTCGATGGAGCGTCACAAAAGACAGATCTGTAAGGTGCTCACGGAAAACGGGTTGGACATTCAAAATATGTATACCGTGTCAAACCGGAACGGGTATCTGGAGATCGGAATGACTCTGCGGGCACGCCATAAGCAGGATCTGTTCGAATCGGCCGATATAGCCGGCTTTTTATCCGGGCAGCTGCACAATCATATGGATCCGGCTCCGGGTGTGCCTCCTTATATCAGTGATGAGATGGTCAGGCTGGTCTTCCGTGAGGAGGTCCGCTACAGGATGACCGGTGCACTCGCAAGGGCAACAAAGGAGGGAGAGATCTGCTCGGGTGATAATTATACCATGACAGAGCTTTCGGACGGAAGCTACCTGGCCGCGATCTCGGACGGAATGGGGAGCGGTGAGGCGGCAGACCGTGATTCGGCCATGGTCATCGAGATGCTGGAACAGCTTTTGGAAAGCGGTTTTTCCAAAAGCGAAGCGGCGGATATGATCAATGATCTGCTGCTTGCAAGGGGAGCGGAGCCGCAGACGGCTACGCTCGACATCATGAAATGCAATCTCTATTCCGGTGAATGCCGGTTTTTTAAGGCGGGAGCGGCTCCTTCTTTTGTAAAGAGAGGACGGGAGATCCGTATGTTTACGGAGCGTTCCCTGGCGCTTGGACTCGTTGCCGGTTCCTTTCGGGAGAAATCCGGTGATTCCATGTGCACTTTTTTGCACGACGGGGATATCGTGGTGATGCTTTCCGACGGCATTACGGAGAGTATGTCTGAGACCGGTTCGGAAGGGATAAGCAGATTTCTGGAACATTACGAGTTTCTCTCTCTGGCAGATCTTGCCAACCGGATCCTTGGCATGGCGATCCTTGCAAGGGACGGATATATACAGGACGATATGACGGTGCTTGTTTTACAGATGGACGAGCGATGATGAGCGATCATTGCTTTTTGCCTCAAAAGAGGTTATGATATCAGAGAAAGATTTCTCCAAAAGCGGAAAATATCTGTTTTGGCGGGGAATTTTGCAAATCTATGACAGAAAACGGGATACAGTAGATAAAATGGTAGAGAAGATCAAAGCATATATACAAAAAAATCAGATGATCATGCCCGGGGATCACATACTCGCAGGCATTTCGGGAGGGGCAGACTCCGTTTGCCTTTTCTTTTTGTTACACGATCTGCAAAGTGAGCTTGATTTTGATATGACAGTTTTACATGTCAATCACAGGCTGCGCGATACAGCAGAGCGGGATGAGCAGTTTGTGAAAAACCTTTGCCAAAAAAACCGGGTCGCATTTCTGGCCAGACACGCAGATGTGAGTACACTTGCCAGAGAGCAGGGATTATCCCTTGAGGAGGCTGCAAGGATCGCCCGCTATGAGATCTTTGAGAAGGAAGCAAAAAACATAAGGCGGCGTCTTCAAACAGAGCCGGGCAAGGTAAAGATCGCCGTGGCACATCATCAAAATGATCAGGCGGAGACCGTTCTTTTTCAGATGTTTCGGGGAAGTGCGCTAAGGGGTCTGCGAGGCATGAAGCCGGTGCGCCGACAGGGTGAGATGACGATCATCCGACCTATGCTCACCGTGGGCAGGGAAGAGATCGAGGCTTATTTAAGCCGGCATGGCCAACAGTTTATGACGGATGAGACCAATGAAGACAACCGGTATGCCCGCAACAGGATCCGCAATGAGATCCTTCCCATTGCCGAGGAGCATATCTGTCGGGAATCGGTCAGACATATTGCGCAGACGGCATCGGATATCCTGATGGCAGAAGAGTATCTGGATAGCATCGTGTCCGCGGAATACGAAGCGCTGATCAAGAAAGCAGATAGCTCTCTTTTCATATCATGTGAAAAATTTGCGGATAAACATGCCTATTTAAAGCAGGAGATCGTGTATCGTGCGATCACTCATCTTGCGGGAAAAAACAAGGATATCACCAGGTCCCATGTGGAAAGCGTGCTCAGGCTGTTTGAGATGCAGGTGGGCCGTCGGGTGGACCTGCCCTACCGTATCTGTGCCGTCAAGGATTACGATGCGGTAAAGCTGTATGTGGAGGCGGAGGGAGAACGAGATCCGGCAGTGCGCCGCAGGGAAGAGATCGGCATGGGGCAGATGTGGGAGGAGCCCCTGCATATTCCGGGCAGTCTGACCTTGCCTGACGGTTCCACCCTTTTTGCGCGTGTTTTTGATTATGAAAAAACCATGGAAATACCCAAAAATGAGTATACGAAATGGTTTGATTATGATAAAATAAAAAAACACCCTGTTGTCAGAAACCGCAGAGTTTCGGACTATTTTTATATCGATCAATCGCATACAAAAACAGTCAAGGACTATATGATCAACGAGAAGATCAGACAGGAGCACAGAGAGAAGCTGTATCTGATCTGCGAGGATCATCATATGCTTTGGATGCCGGGGTATCGCATCAGCGCTTATTATAAGGTAAGCGATGAGACAAAAAAAGTGTTGGAATTGACATATGGAGGAACTGAAAATGGCGGAAAAGATAAGCGTCATGATCTCTGAGGAAGAAGTAGACAGACGCATCCAGGAGATTGGCGAGCAGATCAGCAAGGACTATAAGGGTGAGCAGGTACATCTGGTGTGTGTGTTAAGGGGCGGAAGCTTTTTTATGTGTGAGCTTTCCAAGCGGATCAGCATACCGGTAACGCTGGACTTTATGTCTGTTTCAAGCTACGGCAACGATATGAAATCAAGCGGCGTGGTCAAGATCGTGAAAGATCTGGACGATCCGTTAAAGGACAAGCATGTGATCGTTGTGGAAGATGTTGTGGATTCCGGTCGGACACTCAGTTATCTGCTGGAGATGCTTAAAAAAAGAGAGCCGAAATCCTTGAGACTCTGTACGCTTCTCGACAAGCCGGAGCGCAGGGTAGTGGATGTGAATGTAGATTATACAGGCTTTGAGATTCCCGATAAGTTTGTGGTGGGATACGGACTGGACTTTGCACAAAAATACCGCAATCTCCCTTATATCGGAGTGATCGAGCCGGAAGAATAGAAAAGGAGAGAAGCATTGAATAAGAAAGGAAGATCGGTTGCCGGGCCGCTGATGGTGATCCTGCTCCTGTTCGGGATCACGATATGGATCAGTACGCTTGGTGGTAAGAAAAATACGTACAGCTATGCAAATTTCATGAGGGACTACGAGGAGGGCAATATTGTTGAGGCCGTTATAGAGCCGAACAAGGAAGTGCCGACCGGCGTTGTGCAGGTGCTGCTCAAAAACAATACGGTCCAGACCTTCAACGCGTCGGATGTAAAAGAGATCGAGCAGCTTTTGTATGATAAGAATATCCAGACAACAAGGGAAAATATCTCATCGGAAGGATGGTTTGTCACTTACGTTCTGCCATCACTGATCATTCTTATCGTATTTGTTGTTTTCTTTGCCCTTATCAACGGCAGAGGCGTCGGCGGAGGAAAGAGTGATTCCTATTCGGAGATGATGCGATTTGGCAAATCCCGTGCACGCCTTTCCGACGGAAGCAAAAAGGTTAAGCTTAAGGATGTAGCCGGACTCAAAGAGGAGAAGGAAGATCTGGACGAGATCATCGATTTTCTCAAAAATCCGGGAAAATATACCAAGGTCGGAGCGCGAATCCCCAAAGGTATCCTTCTTGAGGGCCCTCCCGGAACAGGAAAGACGCTTCTTGCGAAAGCAATCTCCGGTGAGGCGGATGTACCGTTTTATTACATCTACGGATCTGATTTTGTGGAGATGTTTGTCGGAGTCGGAGCTTCCCGTGTGAGAGATCTGTTTGCAGAGGCAAAGAAAAATCCGCCCTGTATCGTTTTTATCGATGAGATCGATGCCGTTGCAAGACGGCGTGGTACCGGCATGGGCGGCGGTCATGATGAAAGAGAGCAAACGCTCAATCAGCTGCTCGTTGAGATGGATGGTTTTGGGATCAATGAGGGCATTATCGTTATGGCGGCCACAAACCGCGTTGACATACTCGATCCTGCCATCTTAAGACCGGGGCGTTTTGACCGCAAGATCACCGTTTCCGCGCCCGATGTGGGGGGCAGGGAGGAGATCCTGACACTGCATTCACAAAACAAACCACTCTCCGATGACGTGGATCTAAAGCAGATCGCGCAGACGACGGCAGGCTTTACGGGTGCCGATCTGGAAAATCTGTTAAATGAGTCTGCCATTTTAGCAGCAAAGAAGGACCGCAGTTTTATCAAAATGGAGGATATCAAGCAGGCATTTATCAAGGTAGGTATCGGAACGGAGAAAAAGAGCAGGATCATTTCCGATAAGGAAAAAAAGATCACGGCCTATCACGAGGCGGGTCATGCGATCCTCTTTCATGTGCTGCCGGATGTCGGACCGGTCTATACCGTTTCCATCATACCGACCGGCGTGGGGGCAGCAGGTTATACGATGCCGCTTCCGGAAAAGGATGAGATGTTCCGCACAAAGAGCGGAATGATGCAGGATATTATGGTTTCCCTCGGCGGAAGGATCGCGGAGGAGATCATGTTTGATGATATTACGACCGGAGCGTCAAGTGATATCAAGAAAGCGACGCATGTAGCCCGCAGGATGGTGACCCGTTTTGGTATGTCCGACAATATCGGTGTTGTCAACTATGACGAGGAGGGCGATGAGGTATTTATCGGCCGTGACCTTGCACATGCACGCAATCACAGCGAAACGGTTGCCGGCGAGATCGACAAGGAAGTCAAAAATATCATTGACGAATGTTATGCAAAAGCCAAAGCGATCATTTTGGAGAACAAAAAAGTGCTCGATCTGTGTGCAGAGCTGCTTTTAGAGAAAGAACGCATAACGAGGGACGAGTTTGAGCAGCTGTTTGATGTGCAATTGTAACAATTGCTAAAAGGAAGTTGTGAAAAATAGACAAAAACAATTTTGCCGGTTTGTAATATTTGTGAAAAGTTGGGATAGACGCAAAGGGGGGCTATTGCTATAATACATCTTGTAACCCCCCCCAATACATTATTATATATAGTTTTTTGCTATACCCCATAAGAAAGAAATACCTTCTCGAAAAAGGCAGCCGACGAAAGCTGCCTTTTTTCCTGTCCTTTTTTATTTTCCGTATGCAGAGGTAAGATGAGACAAAAGATAAGACAAGTGGGAAAGAAATTGTATATTTTTTTGAAGGAGCGGTATGACAAAACGGACAGTGCCGTGTATCTTTTGCTTCTTGTAAATACCTTTGTGGTAGGTGGCCTGTGTTTTCTGGAGATCGGAATACCCAGAGTAGCTGCCTTTTTTTTGTTCGGTACACTTGCCACTTTAGCAGTAGTTCTTGCCGTGTGGATCGCTGGGAAGCTGCTTAAGCTCTTTCTTTATCGGGGAGAGAAACATCTGGTCACGCTTTCTTTTCTGATTGTATTTATCTGTTACTTTTGTCTGTCCGCCGGCATGGGGATCGTGCCAAAGTGGCAGAGCGTGGTGACAGCCGTCGTGATTTTCGGCATTGCGGTCGTGTTCATCCGCAGTCTGTTCGCCCTTGTGCTATGTAAGGGAAAAAGGCGCAGCGTGCTCGCGATCTGTACCTTGAGCGGGCTTGCCTTTATGCTCATCCTTCTCTTCGTTTTCAGTGACGGTTTTGACGATACCTATGTGGCAAGTTATCTTATGCTTGGGCAAGACAAGGGTTGGGATAAGGCGGAGCTTCTCCGG
>JAGBQU010000189.1 GCA_017632755.1 Lachnospiraceae bacterium | reverse complement strand
TTTTTCAGCTCTGCCTGCTTGATCGCCAGCTGGTTGTTTCGCTGTGCGATCACGGTATCGGCTGCAACTCTCGCGTCATTGGAAACCTGATCTGCCTCCGCCTCAGCCACGCGGATATCTCTCTCCGCCTGCGCCTTTGCGATCGCAGCATCCTTTTTGATCTTGGCGGTATTGTCCATACCAAGATCAGCGATCAGTCCAATCTCGTCCGTAACATTCTGAATGTTGCAGGAAATGATCTCGATCCCGAGTTTTGCCATATCCTTGGAAGCCTTCTCCATGACCTGATCGGAAAAGGAATCTCTGTCGGTATTGATCTCCTTTAAAGAAAGCGTTCCGATGATCTCACGCATGTTACCCTGCAAAGAATCCTGCAGATCGTCTGTGATCTGCTGCGCGCTCTTGTTCAAAAAGTTCTTTGCCGCAAGCTGAATCCCTTCCTGTGTCTGCTGGATCCGCACCTTTGCAACGGCATCCACATTGACATTGATAAAATCATTGGTCGGTACAGACTGCTCTGTCTTGATGTCGACAGACATCTGCCCCAGATACAGTTTATCCAGACGTTCAAAAAACGGGATCTTAAGTCCGGCACGTCCGATCAGTATCTTCGGTGATTTCTTGAGACCCGAGATAATGAAGGCCCTATCCGGTGGTGACTTCACATAACTGGTAAACAAGATCACCAGAAGGAAGATCACGATCACGGCAACGATTGCCACCTGAAAAACAGCTCCGTCAAAATACATTCTTTTCACCCATACTCTCATGAGCCCTTTCATTTGTAGTACACCCTGCGGTGCCTTATATGAACTAAAAAACAGTTCTCCGAATCAGATCCGAACTAGATCCACATGCCCTCCTGCTCCATATCCTCCAGATCATAGGGGGTAACCTGATATACATAATAGTTGAGCCAGTTGCTGTAGAGCGTATTGCAATGTGCCCGCCACTGCAGATGCGGTCTGAGTGAAGCATCATCGCCCGGGAAATAGTTTTTCGGCATCTGGATGTCCAATCCCTTATTAAGATCCCTCTCATACTCTTTTTGCAATGTGATGCGGTCATACTCCAGATGTCCCATGACAAAGATCTGCTTGCCATCTCTGGTCATGCATAAAAGCACTCCCGCCTCCTTGGACTCAGCCAGGATGATCAAATCCTCGCAGGCTCTGATCGCCTCCGCATCCACTGTGGTATGCCTGCTGTGCGGTGCCATAAAATAATCATCAAACCCTCTTACCAGGGGAACCCTGCGTTTGAGCACCTTATGCTCAAAAATACCGAACAGCTTCCGCTCAAGCAAGGTCTTTTGCATGCCGAAGTGATAATACAAACCGGCCTGTGCCCCCCAGCAGATATGAAACGTGGAAGTCACATGTGTCTTGGACCATTCCATGATCTCACACAGTTCCTCCCAATAATCGACTTCTTCAAACGCCATCTGCTCCACCGGAGCTCCCGTGATGATCAGGCCGTCATACTTCTGCTTCTTGATCTCGCCATACGTCGTGTAAAACTTGTTGATATGGCTTGCGGAGGTGTTGAGCGAAACATGCGTATCCATCATCAAAAATGTCACATCCACCTGTAACGGCGTATTGGAAAGAGCGCGCAGAAGCTGAAGCTCCGTCTCCTGCTTGACCGGCATCTGATTCAGGATACAGATCTTCAGAGGTCTGATCTCCTGTTTAAGTGCCCTGGTCTCGCCCATGACAAAGATATTCTCATCTTCCAATATTTTTTTGGCAGGCAGGTCATTTTGTGTCTTGATCGGCATGTCTCATCTTCCTTTCCCTATCCATTCGGTCTTACCCCTCCATCATCCGCATAAAATCCTCTTCAGAGATGATCGGGATCGATAATTCCTTTGCTTTTTTATTTTTACCCGATGTGGAATTCACATCATTGTTGATCAGATAATCCGTATTTCCCGTCACGCTTCCCGTCACCTTACCGCCCCGCTCCTCGATAACTGCCTTAAGCTCATTGCGGTTTGCAAAGTGCTGCACACTGCCGGTAACGACAAATACCTTACCCGCAAAAATCTGCTGTGCGCCACTGCTCTCTGCCTTCTGAAACGAAAGCTCGCAATGCAGTGCATCTATCATAGTATTATTGCTTTCTTTTGCAAAAAAGTCAACAATCCCTTTTGCCAGTACCGCACCGATCCCGTCAACCTCGGAGAGCATCTCCTCATTCGCCCCGCGAAGTGCTTCCAGATCATAGGAAAAATGCCGGCTGAGAACCTTTGCATTTGCCAGACCGATCCCCGCGATCTCCAGTCCGTAAAGAAGCCTTACAAGATCCGTCTTTCTGGCCGTCTCAATGCTTTCCATCAGATTTCTAAAGGACTTTTCTCCAAAGCCCTCCATCCGGGTGATCTCTTTTTCATGCTCATCCAGATGGAAAATATCGGCATAGGAGTGGATAAACCCCTTTGCGATGAATTTCTCAAGCGTTGACTCCGACAAACCTTCGATATTCAGCGCATCGCGGCTGACAAACAGGCTAAACGCCTTGAGCTTTTTGGCCACACAATCCGGATTCGTGCAACAGAGGGTTTCCACGTCGTTTAAGTTGCGGATCTCTGTCCTGCCGCCGCAGGCCGGACATTCTGACGGAATATCCAAAGCACCGCTTTTTGTGAGATTCTCTGCGATCTGCGGAATGATCATGTTGGCCTTATATACCAGGATCCGGTCTCCGATGCCGAGAGCCAGACCTTTGACGATGCTGATGTTGTGCACGCTGGCGCGGCTGACCGTGGTTCCTTCCAGCTCCACCGGATCAAAGATCGCCACCGGATTGATCAGCCCGGTACGGCTCGGGCTCCACTCGATCTCGCGCAGGGTTGTCTCCCGGATCTCATCCTGCCATTTAAATGCGATCGAATCCCTTGGGAATTTGGCCGTTCTGCCCAGAGACCGTCCGTATGCAATATCCTCATAAACGAGAACCAGACCGTCGGAGGGGACATCACTCGTCGCAACTTTTGCGGCGAACGCCTCCACCTGATCCAGGATGGTATCGCCCGTCACTTTGTAATACTCCACCACTTCAAAGCCCTGTCTTTTCAAAAATAAAAATTGCTTTTCTCTGCTGTCATCAAATTCCGCCTCTTGTCCCTCATCCACCGCCTGGACAAGAGAGAACGCATAAAAGCGGACATTCCTTTTGGCCGTTATCTCGTTGCTCAGCTGGCGGACCGAACCGCTGCACAGATTGCGCGGATTTTTGTATTTTGCATCCACATCCTCGATCTCACGATTGATCTTCTCAAAATCGGAGTATGTGATCACAGCTTCGCCGCGCAGCACCAGCCTTCCCTTATATGGTATAGCAAGCGGCAGATTCGAAAAAACACGCGCATTGTTGGTGATAACCTCGCCGACCTCTCCATTTCCCCTGGTGACCGCATCGGTCAATCTCCCGTTTTCATAGGTCAGAACGATCGTCAGTCCGTCAAGCTTCCAGGATAAGAGTCCCTCTTTATCCCCCAGCCAGCTTCTAAGTTCCTCCCGGTCTTTTGTCTTTGCCAGAGAGAGCATCGGACGCTCATGACGCTTTTTGGGGAGTTCCTCCACAGCCTCATAGCCCACGGTGACGGTGGGACTTCCCGCCAGCACCATACCGGTCTGTGCTTCCAGTTGCGCCAGTTCATCGTAGAGCGCATCATACGCATAGTTGCTCATGATCTCTTTATCATCCGCATAATATGCCCGGGATGCCTCTCGCAAAAGCTTTCCCAGGTCACGCATTCTCTCGATCTGCTCTGTCAGATCTTTCTGCTTTTCCTTTTCTATTTGATTATCCATAGACATTTCCGTTCCCAGCCTTGCCATTTTAACTTTCCATCTTACTCATGCCGATTGTTTCGGCTATCATCATTCGACGTTTTTCGCCCGATTGACTCATACAGTCCAGACAATTCTTCCCCCGTGATCTGTCGCATCTGTCCGGGCACAAGGCTGCCCAGCAAAATGTTATTGATGCGCACCCGCTTTAGGCTCTCCGTCTTATATCCGCACGCCTCACACATACGGCGGATCTGCCGGTTCAAGCCCTGTGTCAGAATGATGCGGAAGGTATATTTCCCCACTTTGTCAACGGTGCATGCTCTTGTCGTCTGCCCAAGTTGTTCCAGAAAGATCCCCGCACTCATCCTGCTTACAAACTCAGGGGTGATCTCCTTATTTACCTTTACAACATACTCCTTTTCATGCCGGTTTGCCCCACGCATCAGAGTCTGGATGAGATCCCCATCGTTGGTGAGGAGTAAAAGTCCCTCCGAATCCTTGTCAAGGCGTCCCGCATAGGTCAACCTCTCCGGGATCTGAATATAATCCTTTACCATGCGCGCGGCAAATCGATCTTTCTCCGTGCAGGTAACTCCCACCGGCTTATAAAATGCATAAACAAGCGTTTTCTGTCCGGCGTGCACCTCTCTGTTGCCGACCGTTACGCGATCCGTCTCCCTCACAAGATCGCCGACTCCGGCCTTCACGCCATTGATCTGCACCTTTCCTTCCCCGATCAGCTTATCCGCTTCTCGTCTGGAACAGATACCTGCCTTGGCAAGATATTTATTTATACGTATTCCCTGATCGTCAGACATAAACGTCCTTTCCTCGTCTCATAATTCACACTGTCAAAAATGAACTTGCCAAATCCGCGAACCGTGACAACATCCTCCGGTTTTAACAGATAACTGCTATTCTCATTCAGCCTTCCCTTCACAAAGACCTTCCGTTCCCGAAACAACTCCGTCACCTTGCTTCTGGAGAGATTGCACATCGCCGCGATCACCACATCCAATCTGAGCGACGCCGCTATGATCTCCCGTTCCTTTAGATGAGGAGATAATTGTTCGGGTATTTCTTCCATCCTGGTCACACGCACATGGGTATGCTTTACCTTGTCCAGATTCAGCATGATGTATTCCGCCATCGTATCGATTACAAACAG
>JAGBQU010000188.1 GCA_017632755.1 Lachnospiraceae bacterium | reverse complement strand
TCCTCTTTGTCAAGGAGAAGATGGATGACAGATTTTACTATGATTACAAGGAACAGCTTTTGATCTATACCCTTCCCGGAGGCAACGTGACGGTGAATCTGACCGATGCCGGATATATCGAAAGCGGCGAATTTGTCACATCCGATCATCTGCTTGCCGTCGAGAAAAGCGGCGAGGTGTTTGTGGCAGTTGATTATCTCAAAAAATATGTCAATTTCACCTATGAATTCCATCCGGCAGATACGTACGGCGAAGACGATGAGATAAAGATTCCCGCGCGCCTCGTGCTCTATACCGAGTGGGAAGACAGACAGGTGGCGGATATCAACAAGGACACGCAGATCCGTGTAAAAGGCGGGATCAAGAGCGAGGTGCTTGAGGACCTCTGCAAGGGTGAGGCCGTTACGGTCGTAGAGGAGATGGAAAGCTGGACAAAGGTCATGACGGGAACCGCCGTAATCGGCTATGTGGAAAACAAGTGTTTAGATGAGCCTTATATCGTCGCAGCTACACCGGAGACGGCTGTCGCCGCGCCGGAGTATCCGTCCCTTACGAGGGATCACAAGATCAACATGGTATGGAATCTTGTGACGAACGTGGATGCGAATGAAAAGACAGAGAGCCTGCTTGCGCAGACCAAGGGGATCAATACCATCTCACCTACCTGGTTTGCTTTAAGTGATAATGAGGGGAACATTTCCTCCTGCGCGAGCAGCAGCTATGTGAGCAATATGCATGCCAAGGGCATTGAGGTGTGGGCGATGCTGGATAATTTTACACACGAGGGCATTGATCTGATGGAGATATTGCCCTATACAAGCAAGCGGGGAGTACTGATCACAAATGTGCTCGCGCAGGCACAGAGCCTTAGCATTGACGGCATCAACCTCGATTTTGAAAGTGTTCCGCGCGAGGCAGCGCAGGATTATATCCAGTTTATCCGTGAACTCAGTCTGGCATGTCATCAAAATAATCTGGTTCTTTCCGTAGACAACTATGTGCCCACAGAGTATACGGAGCATTATAATCGCAAAGAGCAGGGCGTTTTTGCGGATTATGTGATCATCATGGGATATGACGAACACTGGCTCGGTTCTACCACACCCGGAAGTGTCGCATCGATCGATTATGTGGAGAACGGGATCGCAGACACGGTTGCCGTTGTTCCGAAGGAGAAGGTGATCAATGCGCTGCCGTTTTATACGATCCTTTGGGGTGTCGGGGACAAAGTCACCAGCAAGGCACTCGCCATGGGCGCGGCGGAAACGCATGTCCGCTCAAAAGGCGTAACCGCCGCGTGGGATGAGGCGACATGCCAGAACTATGCAGCTTATTCGGAAGACGGGGTCGACTACCAGATTTGGCTGGAGGATGAGAAATCCATCGAGATCAAGCTCAATGTCATGAAGCAGTACGGGATCGCGGGAGTATCCGGTTGGAGGCTTGGGATGGAAAAACAGGTTATCTGGGACAAGATCGCAGAATATATGGCAGAATAGAGAGT
Organism: Lachnospiraceae bacterium; assembly: GCA_017632755.1. The sequence goes on along the minus strand of JAGBQU010000188.1, from coordinate 2,394 downwards.
ACGGGCGTTAAAAGAGCGATGAGGAATGCTTTTTTGACGCCCGCTTTATCTTTGTGCATGCAATGCTTAATAATCGGGAGAAAAGCGACATACTATTATAAAAAACGGTGGAGTCGTCACGGATGGCAAGAAGGCTGGTAACCATGCTGATGGTCGTTATAATGCTCGGTGCGATGTTTTATCTGTCGAGGCGTGCGGCCATGTATACGATGATCCAGAGCACGAAGGAGGAGAAAGTGGTCGTTATCGATGCCGGGCATGGGGGCTATGATCCCGGAAAGATCGGTGTCAATCAGGCCAAGGAAAAGGATATCAATCTGCAGATCGCGCTGCGAGTGCGTGCGTATCTTGAGCAGAACGACGTGAAGGTCGTCATGACCAGGGAGAGTGATATCGCACTTAGCGATGAGGGGGCTGCCAACAAAAAAGTGCAGGATATGAAGCGCCGCATCGAGCTGATCGGGGAGACAAACGCACCCTTGACGGTAAGCATTCATCAGAACAGTTACGGAGACGAGAGTATTCACGGTGCGCAGGTGTTTTATTTTACCACATCCCGGGAAGGAAAAGAAGCTGCCGCCCTGATGCAGCAGCAGCTCAGGGAGGGGCTTGACCCGGACAACAGACGGCAGGAGAAGGCAAATGACAGCTATTATCTCCTCAAGAAGTCTCCCACACCCGTGATCATCGTGGAGTGCGGTTTTTTATCCAATCGCGCGGAAGCGGAGAGACTGACGCAGGAGGAGTATCAGGAAAAGGTGGCATTTTGCATTGCGATGGGAGTAATGAAATATCTGTCCGGTAAAATTTGAAATCTGAAAGAAAGTGTTGTATACTGATACGGATATGGATATTGCGTTTTGTGGCTTTGGCGGGATGTCATGGTTTGGCATCCGCAAGTCATTGCAAGTGGGAAAGGTTTTATACGAATGGAGACAAGGTGGGTTAAACTGCGACAAGTGCAAACGCCATCGTCCGTGATCTGTGAGGCGGGCGAGATCATCAGACGCGGCGGACTGGTAGCGTTTCCGACGGAAACCGTCTATGGTCTTGGCGGAGATGCCCTGAATCCGGAATCCAGTGCCAAAATCTATCAGGCAAAGGGAAGGCCCAGTGACAATCCGCTCATCGTGCATATCTGCTGTATGGAGGACCTGGCTCCTATCGTGAAAGAGATCCCGCCCAGTGCAAAGATTCTGGCGGATGCGTTCTGGCCGGGACCGTTGACCATGATCTTTCAAAAGAGCGTGCGCGTGCCGTGCGAGACGACGGGAGGACTTGACACGGTAGCAGTCAGATTCCCGCGAAACGAAACCGCACTGGCACTGATACGGGAGGCCGGCGGGTATATTGCCGCCCCGAGCGCGAATACGTCCGGACGTCCGAGCCCCACGGAGGGGAAATATGTCTACGAGGATTTGAGCGGGAGAATCGAGATGATCTTGGATGACGGTCTGGCGGATATCGGACTTGAGTCCACGATCGTGGATATGACGGAGGAGATCCCGGTGATCCTGCGCCCCGGATATATCACGGAAGAAATGATAGAAAAGGTGCTCGGCAAGGTGAACGCCGATCCGACACTCCTTAGCGTGGCGGCGAATGTGGCGCCGAAAGCACCGGGAATGAAATACAAACACTATGCGCCAAAGGGAGATCTGACAATCGTCGCCGGTTCGCAGGGAGATGTTGTCACAAGGATCAACAATCTTGCACGGGAGGCGAGGACGCAGGGCAAAAAGGTCGGTGTGATCGGGACGGACGAGACGATCTCGTTCTATCGGACGCAGGTTAGAAAAAGTGTCGGGAGCAGGGTAGACGAGGCGTCCATTGCCAGACGTCTGTATCAGATACTCAGGGAGTTTGACGATGAAAAGGTGGATGTGATCTATTCGGAGTCGTTCGACGATACCGGGATCGGACAGGCCATCATGAACCGGCTCCTCAAAGCGGCCGGACACAATGTCTTACATGTGGAAGACGAACAAATTTAGGCGTTTGCGAAACTACGGATCTCGAAACGAAGATTGCGATAACTCTATTTTTGCAATACTAGTACATCGGTCGCAAAATAAGCAGGCAAGCATTCGGCCCAGTTATTTAAGAATCGATGTACTAGAACGAACATATTCATAAGGAGGAAAACGATGATAGCGATCGGATGTGATCATGGCGGTTATGAACTCAAGGAACTGGTAAAAAAACATCTTGAGGAGAAAGGACAGGAGGTAAAGGTGAGGTTGGAGAATTACCCTGACAGAGAGTTCGGTTACTTGACAGGAAAAGTCGGCAATGTAGCAAATATACCAGATGGGAATGGATTGTATCAGGTAGATATTCTTTTCCCTAATGGACTGAAAACCAGTGAAGAGATGCTGTTGCCTACAAACCGCC
>JAGBQU010000187.1 GCA_017632755.1 Lachnospiraceae bacterium | reverse complement strand
GAATGCACGATCCTGTTCGTCGGCTATCAGGCTGTCGGAACGCTTGGAAGATCCATCATCGACGGTGCCGAGGAAGTGAAGCTCTTTGGCGAGACGATCACCGTGCAAGCACATATCATGAAGCTGGTCGGCTTGTCCGGACATGCCGATAAGGCAGGCCTTTTGGACTGGATCGGCGGATTTGAGAAAAAGCCGCAGCGCGTTTTTGTCGTTCACGGAGAAGACAGTGTGTGTGAAAGCTTCCGCAGCTGTCTGGAGACGGAGTATGGCTATGTGGCGGATGCGCCGTACAGCGGAAGCAGATATGATCTTGTCAGCAATACCTGTGAATATGCGGCTAAGCCGGTACGTATCACCAAGAAGGCAAGGATTGTATCCGATGTATTTGCCAGACTGGTTGCGGCAGGACAGCGCCTGATGGCGGTGATCCAGCACAACGAAGGCGGTGCAAACAAAGATCTGGCAAAATTTGCGGATCAGATTAATTCGCTCTGCGACAAATGGGACAGATAGCACTCCCGTAAAATGGAATGGTAAGGATGGAAGAAAGCAATGAGTTTGGCGGACAAAATATTTATTGATATGTGCAAGGATATTCTGGAGAACGGGACGAGCACGGAAGGGGAAAAGGTCAGACCCAGATGGGAGGACGGTACTCCCGCCTATACGATCAAGAAATTCGGTGTGGTGAACAGATATGATCTGCGGAAGGAATTCCCGATCCTGACACTGCGCAGGACGGCACTCAAGGCTGCAACGGATGAGGTCTTGTGGATATGGCAGCAAAAATCGAATAATATTGGAGATCTGCACAGCCATATCTGGGATGAGTGGGCAGATCCCGATGGCTCGATCGGGAAAGCATACGGCTATCAGATGGGCGTTAAGCATTTGTACAAGGAGGGCATGATGGATCAGGTGGACCGGGTGATCTATGATCTGAAGAACAACCCGTTCAGCCGCAGGATCATGACCAATCTCTATGTGCATGCGGATCTTCATGAGATGAATCTCTACCCGTGCGCGTACAGTATGACCTTTAATGTGACACAGAGAAAGGGCGAGGATAAGCTGACGCTCAATGCGATACTCAATCAGAGATCGCAGGATGTACTGGCAGCCAACAACTGGAACGTGGTGCAGTATGCGGTGCTTGTGCACATGTTGGCACAGGTGTGTGATATGTATGTGGGGGAACTGGTGCATGTGATCGCGGATGCGCATATTTATGACCGGCATATACCGCTCATAGAGGAACTGATCAGCCGGACACCGTTGCCTGCGCCGACATTCTGGCTGAATCCGGATATCAAGGATTTTTATCAGTTTACGAGAAATGATGTGCGAGTCGATCATTATGAGACAGGAGAGCAGATCAAAGATATACCGATCGCAGTGTGATCGGACAGGAGGAGATATGAATTTAATAGTAGCAGTGGACAAAAACTGGGCGATCGGTAACAAGAATAAGCTTCTGGTGTCGATCCCTAACGATCAGAAGATGTTTCGTAATGAGACGATCGGCAAAGTGGTCGTTCTCGGACGAAAAACGATGGATACGTTTCCGGGAGGGCAGCCTCTCCAAAAGAGAACCAATATCATTCTTTCCGCACATCCGGATTATCGCGTGAAGGATGCGGTTGTGGTTCATTCGCTGGAACAGCTGCTTGAGGAGACGAAGAACTACAATACAGAAGACGTCTATATCATCGGTGGTGAGAGCGTATACAGACAACTCCTGCCTTACTGTGACGTGGCACATGTGACCAAGATCGATCATGCCTATGAGGCGGACTCCTATTTTCCCAATCTCGATGAGGATGAGGATTGGGAGATCACCGCAACCAGTGATGAGCAGACCTATTTTGATCTGACCTATGAGTTTGTCAAATACGAGCGCAAATCTTCAAAATCTTGAAAATAGTCGAAACAATATTGACATTTGCGACCAAAAGAATAATAATATTCAACAAAAAGTATACAAAAAAGAGGAGTGGATAGAGATGGAAAAGAAAAATATTGATTGGTCCAATCTGGGGTTTGCATACCTTGATACGGACAAGCGCTATGTGTCCAACTATAAAGACGGCGCATGGGATGAAGGCGTGCTGACGGAAGATGCGACAGTCACCATCACGGAGTGTGCAGGAGTGCTTCAGTATGCACAGACCTGTTTTGAAGGCATGAAGGCCTATACGACAGAAGATGGCAGAACCGTGGTATTCCGCCCTGATATGAATGCACAGCGCATGGAGGATACGGCTAAGAGACTGGAGATGCCGGTCTTCCCGCAGGATCGTTTCATCGATGCTGTCGCAAAGACGGTAAAAGCGAATGAGGCATATGTGCCGCCCTATGGTTCAGGTGCATCCCTTTACATTCGTCCATATATGTTCGGCAGCAGTGCCGTGATCGGTGTTAAGCCCGCTCAGGAATATCAGTTCAGAGTGTTTACTACACCGGTTGGACCTTACTTCAAGGGTGGCGTGAAGCCTCTTACCCTTTGTGTCAGCGATTTTGATCGTGCCGCACCTCACGGAACGGGTCACATAAAAGCAGGTCTGAATTATGCGATGAGTCTGCATGCGATCGTGACTGCACATGAGAACGGGTACGACGAAAATATGTATCTTGATGCAGCGACCAGAACCAAGGTAGAGGAGACCGGAGGAGCAAACTTCCTCTTTGTGACAAAGGACGGCAAGGTTGTGACGCCCAAGTCATCCAGCATCCTGCCTTCTATTACACGCCGCTCCCTTCTGACCGTTGCAAGTGAGTATCTCGGAATGGAAGTAGAAGAGAGAGAGGTTGCATTTGAAGAGGTTGCCGATTTCGCTGAATGCGGATTGTGCGGAACAGCAGCTGTCATCTCTCCGGTCGGAAAGATCGTGGATCACGGAAAAGAGATCTGTTTCCCGAGCGGTATGAGCGAGATGGGCGAGATCACCAAGAAACTCTACGACACGCTGACAGGTATTCAGATGGGAAGAATCGAGGACAAGTTCGGTTGGTTATATGAGATTAAATAGTGTGACCAAATGAAATAAAGGATAAACATTGCGGAGACACAGACGGAGTTCTGTGTCTCTTTTTTGCGCAATAGGAAATTACAATTCCTATTTCATAAAACGCGCTCCGCTATGGATGCGCCTGTTTGTGGGCCGGAGAAGGAAGGAGTTGCAAATTTCTGTTTTTTAAGAAAAATGAAAAAATTAAAAATAAGTGTTGACAAAAAGAAATATTGGTGTATTATTGTATTAGATGGTTAATACAGCGACACAATCAAAGTTTTGCGCAGACAAAAGCATGTTAGATAACACATCAAAAAAAGAAGAAAGGATGATAATATGGCGTGGGTACTTTATAATGACCGACCAATCTATGCACAGATCGTGGAACGGATTCAGATGCAGATCATATCCGGCATGTATAAACCGGGCGACAAGCTTCCGAGTGTGAGAGAATTGGCGATGGAAGCCGGGGTAAATCCGAATACGATGCAAAAGGCATTTGGGGAGCTTGAGCGAAAGGAACTGATCGTGACCATACGCACAAGCGGAAGAATGGTGACGGAGGACGTAGCAATGATCGAAAAAGTTAAAAATCAGTTTGCAAAAGAGCAGATCAAAGAGTTTTTGCAAAAGATGCGGGAGCTTGGTTTTGAGACAGAGGAAACGATCCGTCTGTTAAAGAGTATAAATGAGGAGGAGGAGTCATAAATGAGTGTATTAGTTGAGTGTAAGGGTTTGACAAAGTGTTATGTGCCTCATATGGCAGCAGTGGATGACATGAGCTTCACCATGGAAAGGGGACATATCATTGGTCTGCTTGGCCCTAACGGAAGTGGGAAAACTACCTTGATCAAAATGATGAACGGTCTGCTCGCACCGACAAGCGGTGAGGTGCTGATCAACGGCTCGCAGCCGGGTGTGGCTACCAAGAGCAGGGTTTCATATCTGCCGGAGAGAACCTATCTTTCCGCACAAAAGACGGTGCGAGACATCGTGAATTTCTTTGGCGATTTTTATGAAGATTTTCGTAAGGACAGAGCGTATGCGATGCTGGATAATCTGCAGATCGACCCGTCTGCACGTCTCAAGACGCTTTCCAAGGGTACAAAGGAAAAGGTGCAGCTGATCCTGGTCATGAGCCGCGATGCGGATCTGTATATCCTCGATGAGCCGATCGCAGGCGTTGATCCTGCCGCAAGAGATTACATCTTAAGAACGATCCTGAACAATTACAATCCGGAGGGATCTCTGCTGATCTGTACGCACCTGATCTCTGATATCGAGAATATCCTGGATGATGTGATCTTTATCAAAGGAGGAAAACTGGTGGAGCAGACAACGGTTGAGACGATCCGGGAAGAGAAAGGCATGAGCGTAGACGCATATTTCAGGGAGGTGTTCGCATGTTAAAAAAGTTATTTGAATATGAATGGAAGGACAGTTGGAAAATTGTCGGCGGAATGAATTTGGCAGTGCTTCTGCTGAGCGTTTTATCCAGATTATTTTACCGCGAATCGTTTTTGGATATCATTGATAACAATGAGTATATGATGATCGTTTTTGTGCTGTACAATATTCTCTATTTCGCAGTGATTATAGCACTTGCACTGATCACACAATACTATTTTTACTATCGTTTTTACAAAAACCTCTACACGGATGAGGGATATTTGATGCATACGCTTCCGGTTACCGCTCATGAGCTGATCTGGGCGAAAACGTTTACTGCAATTCTGTGGCAGATCATCGGTGGCGTAGTGCTGATGCTTTCCTTTGGTAATTTTGTAGACATTATGATGCGTATGGACGGATCAAACATCTGGGTTCTGCTCAGGCAAATGAACAGCTCCCTTTGGGAGGCATTGGCATCATTAGAAGCTACGGCTCCCATCATTTGTATCGCTATCTTGTTCGTATTGCTGATCATCGTGGCACCTTTTTTCAGACTCTATTTCGGTTACCTGGCCATCAGTCTCGGCCAGCTGACAAAGAAGCACAAGCTTCTTGCAGCGGTGGGTATCTTTTTCGGACTCAGCTATGGCCTTCAGCTTGTGTTCAGTCTCTTTACCGTACCGATTGCCAGATTTGCCGAGCGTCTGGATGAGCTTTCCGTGAATGCAGGATTGTGGGCTGTTGCGCTTATGGTGGCGGTTCTCGTTCTGGTGTTCGCTGCATTGTCTGTCGGATGCTATTATCTCACACATTTTGTGATGACCAAAAAATTGAATCTCGAGTAAATCCAATCGACAGTTACTTCCCGAAAGACCTCTGCATATAGTAATAAAAATGCAGAGGTCTCTTTTATATGAAAAACGTGATGGAACATACAGATGAGGAGGGCATGCGTCGGTCTGAAAAGGCGGGAGCGGCGGGTCTGTCCGCTGCGCAAAACCAGCAGCCTGCAAGAGGAGAAACAGAGGGACAGCTGGCGGTCAATGTCACCAGTGCACTCGGATTGATCCCTGTCACGGATGCTTCCGTCACCGTCACGGCGTCCGGTATCCCGGAGAATATTCTGGCTTCCTTTGGTACAGATGAGAACGGACAGTCGCAGATCATCACACTCAGCGCACCGCCTACTGCGCTCAGTCAGCAGCCGGGTACGATACAACCGTATGCATCCTATGATCTGGAGGTTACTGCACCGGGGTATGAGAGCGTGCGGATTGAGGGGACGGAGGTGCTTTCGCAGGAGATGGCCGTTCAAACGGTGCGGATGAATCCGGTGGAACAAGAGAATACGGTTCCGGATCTGATCATCATTCCGGAGCATACCTTGTTTGGAGAGTATCCGGAGAAAATACCGGAAGCGGAGATCAAGCCCATTGATGAGAGCGGGGAGATCGTTCTGAGCCGTGTGGTCATACCGGAGTATGTCGTTGTACATGATGGGGTGCCGTCTGACTCAAGTGCGCAGGATTATTATATCCGCTACAAGGATTACATCAAAAACGTGGCGAGCTCGGAGGTGTATGCCACCTGGCCGGAATCCACCCTGTATGCAAACATTCTCTGCATACAGTCCTTTACGCTCAACCGTGTGTACACGGAGTGGTACCGGAATCAAGGGTATGATTTTACCATTACCTCATCAACGGCTTATGACCAGAAATGGATCTATGGAAGGAATATCTTCTCCAACATCGACTATATCGTGGACAGTATTTTTGCCAACTATCTCTCACGTCCCGGCGTGATCCAGCCGATCCTTACGGCGTACTGCGACGGAGAAAGGGTATCCTGCCGGGGATTGTCGCAGTGGGGCAGCAAATATCTGGGCGAACAGGGATACAGTGCGATTGAGATCATCCGCTACTATTACGGCAATGATATGTTCATAAACTCTGCACAGGCAATCTCGGGTGTTCCATCCTCCTATCCCGGGTATGTGCTGTCCATCGGGGCTTCGGGTGAAAAGGTACGGCAACTGCAGCAGCAGCTTCGCAGGATTGCACAGAATTATCCCAGGATCCCATCCATCGCGGCGGATGGCATCTACGGATCGCGAACGGCTGAGGCAGTGCGCGTCTTTCAGCAGATCTTCCGGCTGCCGCAGACCGGAAGTGTTGATTATGCAACATGGTATGAGATATCCGATATTTATGTCGGCGTGAGCAGGATCGCCGAACCCGGATAATACGGCAGGGAAAGTAGAAACGGTCTTGTTTGCCATGCAGATTCTTGATATACTAACAAGGTGGAGGTAAGGGCTTTGCAGGACAATATAAGACGAATCAACAATCAGCAATTTACAAAAGAGACAGGGGAGCTCTTTTTTGAAATTTCCAGGCTTGAACTTGCACTTAGCAAGAATGAGGTTGCGGAGGGTACGGTCATGGTCTGCTGCCAGGGGGCAGAGACCTTTACCGGCTATGTCTATTCATCGGAGTACCGCATGCAATGCAACCGGAAAAAGATTTCCGGCAAAAAAGTAGCGCTCGGTTATCAATTTGATGCGTCCGGAATGGAATACGGAGATGAAGTGAAGGGTGAGATCTGCATTGTGACAGGTGCAGGGCAGTTTGTCCTTCCGTTTGAAGTCAAGATCATCAAGGCTATGATCCCGTCATCCATGGGACCGGTAAAGAATCTCTTTCATTTCGTAAATCTTGCCAAAACCTGCTGGAAGGAAGCGGTATCCATCTTTTACAGTGATGCCTTCCGCGATATCCTCGAGGGGGCCGACAAGCAATATCTTGCTGCCTATATCGGGCTGTCCAAATATAAAAAGCATGAGCAGAACATGGATGAATTTCTGCTCTCGACAAATAAAAAACAGATGCAGACCTTCTCGCTGATGCAGGAGCGGATCGTTTTTGAGGATCTCGCGCAGGAGTGTGAGGGTGAATTGGTCATCGAGCGAAACGGATGGGGGTATACGCATCTGGAAATCCGTGTCCAGGGAGATTTTATCCGGCTGGATCAGCGGATCCTGACGGAGGAGGATTTTTACTCCGATCGGTGCAGACTACCGTTTCGGATCCAAAAGGAACGCATGCATGCGGGCAAGAACTATGGAAAGATCATCATCACATACAGAGACCAGGTGCTTTGCATGGAAGTCGTCGCCGCATCCGATATCCCGTCCGGCAAGGCGAGATTGGTACAAAAAGCAGAACGGGCGATGTCACTGCATGTGATACAGAGTTATCTGCAGTATACGATCGGAAGGATCGATATGCAGGAGTGGCTTGCTACCTGTGAGGAGCAGATTTCAAAGGTGACCGCGCTGCATAACGGAAGCATGCTGGCAAGATTGTATCAGATACATCTGTTGCTGGAAAAAGGGCATGCCAATGAGGCAAAATGGATCCTGAATCATGTGGGTGATATGATCGAGCAGGGATTGGGTGACGAACTCCAATATGCATATTATCTGTATCTGACGGCGATATATGATAAGACGGAGGAAACCGGACTTTTCACCATCAAACTATTGCGGGAGCTGGCTGACAAGCACTCCGATGATTTCCGTTTTTACTGGCTGGTGCTCAAGCTGGACAGCCGTCTGATGGAGGATCGTGTGCGGGTCTATCAGGAATTGGAGAGATTCTTCAAAAAAGGTGCCTGCAGTCCGCTTATGTATCTCGAAGCGTATCGGATCCTTGAGAGTGAACCCAGACAGTTTTGCAGGATCGGAGGCTTTGAGCTGGATATTCTGCGCTTTGCGGAAAAATACGACATCCTTTCGGAGGAAATGCTCGCACGGGTTGCTATCCTTGTGCCAAAACAAAAAGAACTCAGACGGCAGATCATTCCCATTCTGGAGTATGGTTACAATGTGTTTGGAGGGGATCTTCTTCTGCAGGAACTCTGCGGTCTGCTGATCCAAAATGCCTGTACGGATCAAAAGTATTTTGTCTATTTTGAGAAGGCGGTGGAGCGTGGGCTGCGTCTGACCAGAATGTATGAATACTACATCCTGACGCGAGGTGCCGATAACAGGAGAAGCCTTCCTAAGGAGATCCTGATGTTTTTTGCCTATGAGTGTAATCTCGATTACGCGAAAAAGGCTTATGTTTATTCCTGTGCCTGCAGACAGAAAGAAGAATTGGAGGATATCTTTGTCTCCTACGAAAAGCAGATCCCTTCGTTTATCTGTGAGCAGATCAAAAATGAGCGCATAAATGATGATCTTGCGTATCTGTATGACCGGTATCTGCATATGCTCGCGTTTGACGAGCAACTGGCGGAACATTTTGTAAAACTGGTTTTTCGCCACAAATTCGATGTGGACAGGGCGGGGATCCGCAATATCATCATTGTGCATCCGCAGCTGAAGGAGGAACGCTGTTATCCGGTGACGGGGCGGGAAGTGTATGCCTCCGTGTATACGGGTGACTATTGTGTCCTGTTTGAAGACGCGCAGCAGAACCGGTACATACCGAAACGAAAGCGTCAGCTCGAACCACTCTTGCTGTACAAAAAGATCATGGATCTTTTGGAGAATTACAAGCCGGATCATCTGGGCTTTATGCTCTATCTGTGTGAGGAAAGGAAGGCTTATGCCCTGATCGACGGCGAGAATGCGCATGCATTTACTTCCCTGCTTCTGAGCCCTAAGGTATCGGATTATTACAAGCAGCAGTTTGGTTCGCTGCTTTTGCGATATTATGATGATAATGATTTTATCGAAGAGCTTGGTTGGATCATAGACAGGATCAATTACAGAAATATTTCCGCTTTGGACAGAGAAGATTTCGTACGCTATCTGGTGACGGTCGGAAAATATGATCTTGCGTATGACATCCTTATGGATTTCGGGTTTGAGCATGTGGCGCCCAAAACGCTTGCCAGAGTATGCGATCATCGGCTCGAAACCGTTACCGGTCCGGATCTGCAGGTACTTTGGCTTTGCTATGAGGTGTTCAAGAAAGGGAGAGCTTCGGGAGCGATCCTGGCGTATCTGGTGGATCATTTTGACGGAACGATGCGTCAGATGAAAGATGTCTGGACCATGGCAAAGGAACATGGGATCGCAACAGGCAGGATTGAGAAGCGGATACTGACACAGTTGTTGTTCTCGGACGGTTATCTGCCCGGCAAGGGGGCGATTTTCCATTCTTATGTGGAGAACACAGCTGGAGTGGATGATCTGATGAGAGCTTATGTTTCCAAAGAGAGCCATAATTACTTTGTATGGGATTATGTGACAGATCCGGATCTGTTCGCGATGATCCTTGAGCTTTTACGCCGGGGAGAGCAGGTCTCTCTGGTTGCTGAGTTTGCCCTTCTCAAGCACTATGCACAGGTAAAAGAGGAAGGCGGTCAGATCGAGGAAGCGATCCGTATCCGGATCGTCGATATCGTAAAGAAGCTTTTGGAGATGAGATACTTCTTTTCATGCTTTCTCTCATTCAGGGAATGGATCGCAGAACTTCAGCCCCGCGTGGAGCGCAGCTACGTGGAATACAGAGCGCATCCGGGGTGCAGGGTGATCATACATTACACGATCGCTAAGGAGGGAAAAGCCGTCAGCGGATATGAGAAGGAAGTCATGAACGAGATGTATGACGGATACTATTACAAAGATTTCTGCCTTTTCTTTTCCCAGCAGCTTCAATACTACATCACGGTTGAACAGGATGGAGTGAGCAGTCTGGTGGAGAGCGGCGAGATGGAGAAGCTGGATGTGACGGATGTGCACAAGGAAAGTCGTTTTGCTATCCTCAATGATATATTGATCTCCCATGCGTTGCAGGATCGGAATACGACCTATCAGCTGATCCGCGAATATGGGGAAAAGATGTGGATGGCAGATGCGTTTTTTAAGTTAAAATAATTTTTGGACGTGACGTTTCACAGATGCGAAATGCAGATGCAGGAGGATACAGTTGGATACGAAGCACATGCAAAAAAAGAAGATTCTGATCGGATTTGATCTCACGGATTCCTATGCGCAGATCAGTTACCTGTTTCCGGAACAGAATCATCCTGAGACGATGAAGGTATTGCCGACAGAACAATATAACATTCCGGTCTGCCTGTGCAAAAAACAGGGGGTAAATCAGTGGTATTACGGGCAACAGGCGCAAAAAAGCGCAAAGGAAGGAAAAGGTGAGCTCCTTACCAACCTGTATTCCCTCGCATTGGAAAGTGATACATTGACGGTGGACGGTCAGGTGATCCAAACCGGAGAGATTCTTTTGCTTTTTGTAAAGAAGTGTCTTGGTATGCTCAATATCCTGCTTGAGGGATCTGAGGTGGAATGTCTGATGATCACGGTGGAGAGATTGACGGAAAAAGCAGCGCAGGTCATGAAATTTCTCATACGCGAACTGCCCTTTGACAGCGAAAGGATCCATGTGCAGACACATGAGGAGAGCCTGTTTTTTTATATGTTGTATCAGGATAAGCAGCTTTGGAATCATGATGTTGTCGTGTTTGATTATTCCGATGCGCTTATGCAGACTTTTTATATGACGATAAACCGCAAGACCACTCCGCACGTGGTTTCGATAGAGAAGGCGGTACATAAGGATTTTCCGCTCCCTCTCACGGAGGAGCAGATGATCGATAAAAAAAGCACTTATGCGGTGCTGGATCAGAGATTTCTGCATTTTGTGCAGGACTATGTGAGAGAGAAGCTGATCAGCAGTGTGTATCTGATCGGCAAGGGCTTTGAAGGGGAATGGTATACGGAGAGCCTGGCTTTCCTGTGCAGGACCAGACGAGTCTTTGGCGGAAATAATCTCTACAGCAAGGGGGCGTGTTATGCGGCAAAAGAGAAAAAAGCCCCCGGTGAATTGACGGATTCCTATCTGTTCCTCGGAAAGGATAAATTAAAGTCCAATATCGGTGTGCTCGCACTGAAAGACGGCGCAGAGACCTGTTATTCTCTGTTGGATGCGGGCATTAGCTGGTTTGAGGCAAAGCGGGAACAGCTTTTTCTGCTCGATGAGGGCAATGAGCTGGATTTTGTTGTCACTTCTCTCTATGGGAAGGAGGCAAGACTCTGCCGCATGGAACTGAAAGGGCTTGCGGTGCGCCCGCCCAAAACTACGCGACTGTCATTGCGGCTCGAGATGAAAAACGACTATCAGCTCATCGTGCATGTCCGGGATGTCGGATTCGGAGATTTTTTCCCTGCATCCGACACGGAGTGGTTTG
>JAGBQU010000186.1 GCA_017632755.1 Lachnospiraceae bacterium | reverse complement strand
TATGCCGGCTCCGCGCCAAACTGACTGCTGCCTGCAGGCGCCACACCGCCGGTATATCCGATAATCTCCGGTCTCCGTCCTCTAATCTGTGTACAGGTTCAACTCTCCCACAGTATACTGCTTTCCTTCTCTGCCATCCACAAGAATGATCCTGATCTTTCCCTCCGGTTTTTTCTCCTTTCGAAGACTCATATAAAAGGGCAAGACCGCACCCTTCCTTCCGATCACCCCGGGCTGTCCTTTTTGCAGGGCAGGATAGCTGATCTCATACTTTTTCTTTTTATACACCCCGTATAGATAAAGCTCATCGCTTTCCATATCCTCCGGCAGCCTCACCTCGCCGCGGAACGTAAAATAGGATCCTGCTGTATCCAGCCGGACGGGAATACCGCCTTCCTTAGACAGACTCTCCGCCCCATAAGAAGCATTCTCCGCACCCGTCAGGCGCAGGCCAAACGGCTTATCCTCTCCCTTTTGCAGTTTTCCGAAGCTTTCGTAGGGCGGTTCATAACGGATCGCTGCCAGATTGGTATATGCATACAGATCATCCACGAATGCCCGCTCGGCGTTTTCAAACACAACGGCATCCGGCCGGATTAAGTTGACATAATATTGTACACATTCATAATTCTGCCGGCTGACAAAGAAGACCTGACTGTAGCGCGCGCAGTAAAACTCCTTTGCATCCTGCAGAAAGCTGTCATGAAAGATCAGGATCCGCTTTTTCTTAAGCGCGTTTGAATTGCTGTAATACTGGACGCTTGTCCCATCCACCAGCCACATGTTTTCCGTCAGATCCGGGTCATCCCAGAGGGTCGGCTGCTGTTTCAGGTGATAGACAGGGACCTCCTCGTCGATGCGTACCTCCACAAACTCCAGCTGCGGACGAAGCTCATAACTCAATGCGTAATCCTCTTCACGGATCGCAGGCATATCCAGCCCTTGCCGCTTTAACTCCTCATCCGCCAGGCGGATGGCGATCATCTTTCCGAGATCATTCCAATGCGCGCAGTCATACTTGCGGTTATAGATCTGATCGTTCTGCTTTGCCTGCATGTATTCTTCTACCGGAATGACATACGGCACTCCCGCCTCCTTCAAATGCTGCGTAAGGCTCTCTATGATACTTTTTTGTCCGGCGTCCACATGAATGGAATCCGGCATATATTCCGGATAGACCGTCTTTTTATCCAGCCCTGCCATGAACACAAACGGAATCCCTTTTTGCTCAAGATACATGCTTGTATTTTTGAGATAGTGCGCAAAATCGCCGATCAGATCTTCGTCCGTGCGAAGGTGCTGGTAAGCCCCGATATATCCCTCGTCGGCCGGGAATACATACCCATCCTTTCCGGACATGTGCAGATCCTCGGCAAATGCTCCAAAAGCTCCGTACATCAGCTTGGTGTAGGCAGTGATCGCCTGCCTGCGAAAACCGACCCGATCCTCCAGATAATGACCGTACCACTCGTTTATCCGGCTGTCAAACCCCAGTCCCGGCCACTCGGTAAGCATACGGTTCTCCTGCGCAGATTCCACGTGCGGCCGGACATTTAAAAGAAGGGCCGGAACGCTGATCATCGCCATAAATATGCAAATAAATGCCACATCGGCAATCTTTTTTTTCATGATCCCTGATCCTCTTACTCAAAAACGGAAATAGATGAACGGATTATAAGAGCTGTTGATGATAAACAAAAAGCTCAGAAGGAGCAGTACCAGCAGCGCTGCGCGCCGCACATACAAAAGCAGCCTCGAAGGTTCGCCAATCCTTTTTTTTAACACGCCTCCGATCGGGAGGCAGCAGATGACCGACAGCAGCAGAAAAAAGAGATTCTGTCTGCTTAAGTAAAACCGGATATCAAATGCAGTGAATGCATTCCGCCTCCAGCCAAACATCACCGAAAGATACGCAAGTGTCTTTGGCAGATCGACAATGCGGAAAATCACCCAGCCCACCATCACGACGAGCATGGTATAGACATGTGACAGACATCTCACGAGCAGACCGGGCTCTCCCCCGCTTTTTTTATGCCTGCTCCACCATCTCTCCGCTATCACGAAAAAGCCGTGCCAGAGCCCCCATACAAGGAATCCCCATCCCGCGCCATGCCAGATACCGGTCGTTGCAAAAACGAGAAGCAGATGCAGATACACATTGCCGCTGCGGCTTCCGCCGAGAGGGATATACAGATAATCCCGAAACCATCCCGACAGAGACATATGCCATCTCCGCCAGAATTCACGGATCGAAGATGAGATATACGGATAATTGAAATTCTCCTGAAAATGAAATCCGAAGATGCGCCCCAGTCCGATCGCCATATCGGAGTAACCGGAAAAATCAAAATAGATCTGCAGGGTATAAGCGACCGCCCCCAACCATGCCACACTTTGCGACATATGGGAATAATCCCCCGCAAAGACAGACTCCGCCAGTGCGCCGACCATGTTTGCCAGAATGGCTTTCTTTGCCAGTCCGATGGCAAAGCGTTCGATCCCGCCTGCGAACCGGGCGGCATCCTTTTTCCTTGCGCCGAGACTTTCTCTCACATCCTCATACCGCACGATCGGACCCGCGATCAGCTGCGGGAACATGGAGATATAAAGACCGAGCTTAAGCGGATCCTTCTGCACGATGCAGGCGCGGCTGCCGTCCGGCAGAAGTGTCCCCTCCTTGCGGTAAACATCTATGATATACGACATTCCCTGAAATGTATAAAAGGATATCCC
>JAGBQU010000185.1 GCA_017632755.1 Lachnospiraceae bacterium | reverse complement strand
TCAGGAATTTTTTAAATAATTTCATTATTTCACCTGTTTTTGTTTTATAATAAGGGTAGTGATGTTGGCTGCTGTTAATTCCGTAACTCTGCAAATATCCGTAAACACTTGAATATTAGCACAATTATAGGAGGTTGGCAAGCGGAAGAAGGAGATATAAATGGCAAAAACAAAGCTTCTGCAAGACCGGATCGGATCCGGAGCGTACGACCGGATCTTTTCGGAGATGTATACCAAAGAGACGGACATACAGACAATCAGACAGTGCTATATAAATGCAATACGTGGCTATGAGGATGCTTTCGGAGAAGAGGAAGTGTCGCTCTTTGTGAAAGAGTATCAAAGGCAGATGGAGGCTGCATTGGGTAAAAGCTGCTGCGAAGTATTGAAGATCCGAAACTTTGGCGGCTTGAAAATAGAACCATAAGAAAGGAAGATATTTGAAAATGAAAGTTTTGTTTTATGCGGCAAAAAACTATGACAAAAAGTCGTTTGAACCTGTGCTGGAGGAATATCCGGATGTGGAAATCGATTATATCGACCATGAGCTGGAGCCGCGCACGGCATCCCTGGCGGCGGGATATGATGCGGTATGTGCTTTTGTAAGCGCGGATGTGGGGGCAAAGACCTTGGAGATCCTCGCAGAGCATCAGGTGAAGATCGTTCTCATGAGATGTGCAGGCTATAACAATGTTGATGTGGAAAAAGCGAAGGAACTTGGAATTGCCGTGAAGCTTGTGCCCGGCTATTCTCCCGAGTCGGTGGCGGAACTTGCGATGGCACTTGCGCTTGCCGTCAATCGCAGGCTGTACAAGGCTTACAATAAGGTGCGGGAAAACGATTACACGCTCAAAGGGCTGCGCGGTGTGAATTTTTACGAAAAGACGGCCGGCATTGTGGGCACGGGCAAGATCGGTTCCGCGATGTGCAGGATCTGCAGGGGATTTGGCATGCATGTGATCGCTTATGATGTCTATCAGAATCCGGCGCTTGCGGATTTTGTCGAGTATGTGAGTATGGATGAGCTGCTTGCACGCAGCGACCTGATCTCTCTTCATTGTCCTTTGCTTGAGTCTAACTATCATATGATCAATATTGAGACGATCAAAAAGATGAAGGATGGCGTTATTTTGATCAATACGTCCAGAGGAGCACTCGTGGATACACAGGAACTGATCGAAGGGATCCGGCTGAACAAGTTTCTGGGTGTCGGGCTTGATGTGTATGAGGAGGAGACCGGAAATGTGTATGAGGATCGCTCCGATGAGATCATGTCTCATTCGGTTACTGCGCGCCTTCTGGCCTTCCCGAATGTGATGATCACCTCGCACCAGGGATTTTATACGCTGGAAGCACTTCGGGCTATCGCAGAGACGACACTTCAGAACCTCATGGATGCGGTGCAGGGCAAGCGTACCAATAACGATGTGGGAGCGTAAGCCTTCTGCATGCCAAAAATGAGAGGGAATGGCGCAGGGACACGGGATGCTTCTTTGCGACAATCGGAAAAATCTACACAAAAGAGAGGATTACAATGTTAAGACACAATTCGGATTCCAAAATAAAGCGTATATGGGTCACTTTGCTCATATGTATAGTCTTATCGGGCGGGCTGTCCGATCCCATTTTTTCTGTCCGGGCACTTGGCTCAGTTTCACAGAATTCGCCTGAACAGGAGATGGATCCGGGATCATCTGAGGAGAAAAGCGAGTTTGATAGCGTATCCTTCGATATTGCGGGAGAAGGGGAGGAGATTGGCGCACAAGAGTTTGTCCAATCGGAAACAGAACCGGAACTATCAGGTGAAGAAGAAACATACCGGGAGGAACCGGTGGAAGATACGCAAGAAGATGCTTTCCCTGCTGAGGAGCTTGCGCAGTCACAGGAAGGGGCGCAGGAGGTTACGGATCCGATTTTATACACACTTACATTCGATTACAACGGCGGCATCGACAAGGATGGTAACAGTTTTTGTCAGGTGCAGGTGCCAAAGGGAGAACTTCTTGGGGCATACATAAAACAGGTGCAGGAAAAAGAAGTGATCAGTCCATATGTTTTCGCAGGCAAATGGGAGGAATATGAGATGGATCCGGAGTCGGGGGAACTGTCGCCTACCGATAAGACAAGAACGGTCAATTCGACAAAGAAAGTGACCAAGGATTATACCTATAAGGCGATGTGGAGTGAAAGCTATGCTCGCTTTGCGATCCGCTATGAGCTAAACGGCGGAAGATTCCGTGAAGGTTCCGGGGAATATCTCCCGAGCGATTATACATATTGGGACAAGGTGGTGCTCCCCGAGCATGTGGAAAAGAAGGGTTATTGCTTTGACGGTTTTTATAAGGATGCTTCTTTTATCACAGGCGTACTGACTGCTGTTTTGCCCAATACATCCATCGGTGATATCCGGCTGTATGCAAAGTGGAAATCGGCAGTTCCTACAAAAACACCTGTTATTAATAGCGTAACAAATCCTTCAACCGGGAATGTGAAAATTACATTTAAAAAAATGAAGAATATTACGGGACATGAAATTGAGATGTCGACGGATAGAAGCTTTAAGCAAAACAGAAACACGCTTTTGCTTGATGCCGTTGCAAAATCCGTAAAACTGACGAATATGCCAAAAGGTAATACGTATTATTTTAGGATGCGGAGCTACAATCTGGATTCGACAGGAGAAAAAGCGTACTCTGCATATTCAAATGTTCTAAAGATTAAGGTCAAAAAAGGTGTGCAGGAGTATGAGGCGAAGAAGGATTCGGCAGTATTAAATGTCTGCAGCGTGCAAAAGAACAAGCTGACTGTATCCTATACGGTATCAAAGAGAGTGAAAAGCTCGGATGATTCCTATTATCTGGTCGCGCTAAATCCGTATACAGGCAAATATTTAAAGGTGATCGAGCAGACAATCAAGCAAAAGAAAGTAAAATTTGCTCTTTCATTGAGAGATGAGTGGGGGAATGATCTGACACAGACGCAGTTTGCATTAGCTGTAAAGCGAGATGATAAGTACAGTCTGATAAGCGGGGGCACATTTATCTCCAATCCGGAGGCCGCCGCAGGATTTACCGCCGCATTTCCGAAGACAAGAACCAAAAAAGGTCTGCAGATGCCGCAGAACGAGTCTCTGATATCGGATCTTGGTCTTAATCATACATTTTTTAATATGGATCTCAATCAGGTTCTGGAAGGCTCAAACAAAAAGGTTTATCGTTATAACGGCAAAACCTATTATTTCAACGATGCATGGAGTCCGACCATCTCAGCATTGAATGCACAGGGAGTCACCGTGACGGGGCAGATCATGCTGACCTACGATGAGAGCACAAAATATATGATCCCAAAAAGTGGAAGCACACCGGGAAAAACTTATTATGCGATCAATACAAAGGATAAAAAAGCGCGGGAAACGTTTGAGGCTGCCATGAGTTTTTTGGCCGAAACATACTCCCAAAAGAATTGCCATCTTGACAATTGGGTGCTGGGCAATGAGGTGAACATGCATCAGGACTGGTATTATGCCGGCGATATTTCACGTAAGACATTTATGAAAAACTATGCAAACACATATCGCATTTTGTATTATGCTGTCAGGAGTCACTCCAAAAATGCGCGGGTGTATATCTGCACGGATCACACATGGAGTGATACCGGGAAAAAATGGGGGACCAGGACGTTTATGGATGCATTTGATAAGGAGATAAAGGCGCAGCAGGAAAATATACAGTGGAATCTGGCGTTTCATGCATATCCGGCCGTGCTGACGTCTGCAGCGACATGGAAGGATACCCTGGCTACGGATAATGTCAATACGACCTATGTGTCTCCGAAGAATCTGGATGTCCTGACAAAGTACGTAAAAAAGAATTACGGCAAAAAGACCAGGATCATTTTGTCAGAGCAGGGATTTACCTCAAAGAGCGGATCGGATGTGCAGGCCGCAGCCATCGTCTACACCTATTATAAGGCGGAATTTGACACGATGATAGATGCAGTGATCTTCCGCTCTGACATCGATAATAGTGTGGAATCGGCACAGGGACTGTATCTCGGCCTCATGGATATCTATGGGAATAAGAAACCGGCCTACGATGTTATGAAATATATGGATACGAAAAATGCTTCCAAGTACACAAAACCATATTTAAAAACCATAGGTATATCAAAGTGGAAAAAGATTGCTCCCGGCTATGATGCAAATCGTTTTAAATGATCGCAATCAGTGAAAGCACACAAATAGCGCATATTTTGGGTGAAAACAGGAAATCCTTTCAGTAGATTGCCTTAAGGAGGTATTTGGATGAAAGCACTGGTAGACCCGGATCTTTGCATCAGCTGCGGACTCTGTCCGAGCATCGCACCGGAAGTATTTCAAATGAACGAGGAAGGGATCGCCGAAAACTATTCCGGTGAGGAGAATGACGGAATGACGCAAGTGCAGCAGGCAGTGGATTCCTGCCCGGTTGCCGCGATACGCTGGGCGGAGTGAGAAAGAAGATAAAGGAGCGGGATATGCTGAGCCGATTATGGGATTGACACAAGGCAGAATCTATCGTATAATTCAGCTTGTCATGTGATGTGGGATAAACAGAGGACCATTATCCATGCAAATATTTTCGACAATGTCACCATTATTGATTGAGTTAGAAGCTCAATTTTATAAGTTGGTTACTTTACAACCGGCGCGAAGGCGCATCAACTTGTAAAACGGTCAATAAGAGTAGTAAAAGTAAGTATTTGCTATATAGACTCTGAGATAAGCCTACTATATGATTCACATGATCTGCTTTGCAGACCCGCAGGAATAAGTATATGTACTGCATGTGCGGTTTGCAAAAAACGGATAAGGCATTTTGACAAAGTAAGGACGATGTGCTGATGAGGCAATCGTCATTTTTTGTAACTATTCAGAGCCATGCGCGCAAGCTATGGCTCATGCTTGCATGAAAGCCATAGCTTGCGCATATGGCGAAGTAACCACATGAGCAAAACGAATATCGCGAAGCGATATCAAATGCGAAGCATTAGGTTTTGCGAATGGGGTTCTGAATAGTTACAAAAAATGCGCTTGCAAAACTCAGATTATTGTAACTTTCGATTGTGTAGATTGTACAATCCACCTAATCTGTATTTCCTAAACGGGAGTCTTGCAATTACCTGAATAGTTACAAAATGCGAGCGATGGATTCAAATATTATATATGTTATTAATTGATATGGGGGACGAATAAGATGGCCGATAAACTGAAACTGTATGGTTTTAACAATCTGACAAAGGCGCTGAGTTTCAATATCTATGATGTTTGTTATGCCAAGACTGCCCGGGAGCAGAAGGACTATATTGCCTATATTGACGAGCAGTACAATTCGGAGAGGCTGACAAAGATCCTCACGACACTGACAGACATGATCGGTGCGCATGTCCTGAATATTTCCTGTCAGGACTACGATCCACAGGGAGCTTCCGTGACGATCATGATCGCGGAGGAATCCAAACTGTCGGGCAGCGTGCAACTGGCACATCTGGACAAGAGCCATGTGACTGTGCACACCTATCCGGAGTATCATCCCGAGACCTGCCTTGCAACTTTCCGCGTGGACATCGACGTTGCCACCTGTGGGGAGATCACACCGCTTTCCACACTGGATTATCTGATCGGTTCCTTCGACTCGGATATCATCACGATGGACTATCGCGTCCGCGGTTTCACGCGGGATATGGATGGAAAAAAATGCTTCCTCGATCACGATATCACATCGATTCAGAATTACATCAACGAGGAGACACTCAGACGATATGATGCGGTGGATGTCAACGTGTATCAGGCAAATCTGTTCCATACCAAGATGATGTTAAAGGATATCGATCTGCAAAACTATCTGTTTAATACCGATGTATATGAACTGCAACCGCAGGTGAGACTGGAGATCATGCACAACTTGCGTTCGGAGATGATCGAGATCTTCAGTGGGAGAAATATATACTGAGATGATAACTATTCAGAGCCATGTGTGTAACAAAAGACTCATGTTTGCATGAAGGTGGCTGTGGAACATTACCTGAGATGGCTGAAAAGGAGGAGACCATGAGCTTGTCGCAAAAGCATGCGCCGATCTATGAGGCTCTGGAAGAATTTGAAAAGAAGAGAGTGGTACCGTTTGATGTGCCCGGACATAAGCGCGGAAGAGGGAATCCGGAACTAACGCGCCTTCTGGGCGAAAAGTGCGTGGGCATGGACGTCAATTCCATGAAACCGCTGGATAATCTCTGCCATCCCGTATCGGTGATCCGGCAGGCGGAGGAACTGGCGGCGGAGGCATTTGGCGCTGCACACGCTTTTTTGATGGTGGGAGGTACCACATCTGCGGTGCAGGCTATGGTATTGTCCTGTGTCAAGCGAGGGGAAAAGATTATTCTGCCCAGAAATGTGCACAGGAGTGTGATGGGAGCCATGGTACTCTGTGGGGCGGTGCCGGTGTATGTCGACCCTGCCTGTGAGGAGAGACTTGGAATACCCCTTGGAATGCGCGTCTGTGACGTAAAAAAGGCGCTGGAGGCAAATCCGGATGCAAAAGCGGTGCTGGTCAATAATCCGACCTATTACTGCATCTGCTCCGATCGTCGACAGATCACGCAGCTTGACCAAGCGCATGGAATGCTTTGTCTGGCCGATGAGGCTCACGGAACCCATTTTTATTTCGGCGAGAATATGCCCGTTTCAGCGATGGCGGCAGGCGCGGATATCGCGGCCGTATCCATGCACAAATCGGGAGGCAGTCTGACACAGAGTTCCCTGCTGCTGACAGGTCCTGCCGTATCGGAAGGACAGATGCGACAGATCATCAATCTGACGCAGACGACAAGCGGATCCTATCTGCTCATGTCGAGTCTGGATATCTCCAGAAGAAATCTGGC